>CAZCJI010000470.1:0-2378 GCA_964498625.1 uncultured Rhizobium sp. | reverse complement strand
CACTGAACATAAGATTTAGAGGGGGATCGATTTCAGTTGATGGGAAAGTCGGTATGGTTTGTAAGGCACAGAATTTCATCTACATCGGCAAAGAGCAATCAGTTCAAATTAACTGCGAACCCGTTGGGCAGCCAATCATATTGACTAACGACAACAAGGAAATGCGACTATCTACAGTAGTCGAGTATGACACGATCCCTCCGACAGGCCGGAGAGTCTCAGAGCGCGTTCTGTCGGCACCGATAGTGCATTCAACACCGACTTCTGGCGTTGGAGTGGGGGCACCTAATATCGTGTCAGACAAAGAGCGTTAGTAACCCCTTAAACATCTTCCAATCTCACGCCGTCTGCCTCCAAAGCAGCTAAGGTAGCTAGGAGGAATGTCGCGGCAAACGTCCCGCGCATTAGCTTGGCCTTGATGGAGTCCGCTGTCTCAGCTTTTAAGCCGTGCTTGGCGAGGCGTTCGGCGAGACCAGCATATGTTACATCAGCCCGTTTCAGTTCGGCCTTGAGATACCTGGATACGCGATCCGCGATCTCAGCCTCATTCTTCGCAAAAGCAGCCATGCATTCCTCGCAGGTCAGATATGACACCTAGGGAGTATATATAACCTCTCTTGGTGTTGCAACCAGTCTATAGGTGTCACATATAACACCTGTAGACCGAAAGCGACACCGATGGCCCAGCACTTCCTCCTCTCCTCAGCCGCAAAGACCCTTACCCTCTTGGATGTGATGCGCATGTCGGATCAGGAAGCCGAAACCGCCTTCCGTAAAATTCGCTGGGCCTCGACCAATGGCGAGGCGTCTTGCCCGAAGTGCGGCGCTTTGGAGCCGTATGAGTATCGCCGCGAAACCGGCGCGCTCGCTTTCGAGTGCCGCGACTGCAAGGCGCATTTCAGCATCACAAGCGGGACGATGTTTGCAAGCCGCAAGCGTCCGTTGCGCGATTACCTCGCGGCCATCGCGATCTTCTGCAATGAGGTCAAAGGCAAATCGGCGCTGGCGCTGTCACGCGATCTGGGGCTCGCATACAAGAGCGCGTTCGTTCTCTGCCACAAGCTGAGAGAGGCCATGTCGGAGGAATTGAAGGGCCGCGTTATAGGCGACGATCATTCCGAAGCGAGCGTTGATGGCGCGTATTTCGGTGGGTATGTGAAGCCCGCAAACCTGAAAGAGAACCGCGTTGACCGTCGCCGCGCTTATAACCAGAACGGCAAGCGCAAGGTCGTTGTCGTGATCCGCGAACATGGCGGCGAGACGCTTCCCGGCGTGTTCGCTTCCGAAGGTGCAGCGGTCAACTGGATCAAGTCGCGCGTTGTCAAAGGCACCACGTTAAACGCCGATGAAGCATCCTCTTGGAACGGATTGCATGATCGTTTTGAGGTCAAGCGCATCAATCACCAAGAGGCCTATTCACTCGACGGTGCCTGCACCAATTGGGCCGAAAGCTATTTTGCACGGCTCCGTCGCGGCGAGGCTGGACACCATCACCATATCTCCGGTGCGTATCTTCTCCGCTATGCGCAGGAAGCGGCATGGCGCGAAGACAATCGCCGCGTCACCAATGGCGAACAGACCCGCAATGTCGCGGCGCTGGCGATGAAACGCGGTCCTAGCGTCGATTTCTCCGGCTATTGGCAGCGCCATATCAAGGCGGCGTGAAATTCGGCACTGTTACAGCTTGGATGCCGGGGGAATAAGCACAATCCTGAAATCCCTATAGGGTAATCGTAACGCGGAACGGATCGCGAAGAGAAATCCCGGTATCCACGCCAACAGCATCGCATCCAAAAACAGGTTGGCGAGATCACCTTCTAAGTTCTTGTGGCCGAGTAGTGACAACGTGATGCCCATAATACCAGCGAGAGCCCCGCCGAATAGGTTGGCGAATATCACGCTTCTCCATGCTGCGGCCCACCAGAAACGGATCAGCCGTCCCCACGTTAGCTGTAGTTCCATGCCCCTGCCTTCAATCCAGCGCCTATGAGACAATAGCCCCATGCCTAATGGACCCCAAGGCCTGACCTAGCTTGAGACTGCCCAACGGGCGTCACGGCTCACGCCGGTTTTGACCACTGATCCGCGCTTAGTCAGGCTGCGCAACGCAACCAGCAACATATCTGTTACCGTCGCGCATAGAGCATCGCTGCCCATTGGGAGGTTTTTGGCGCGCATGGCGGCAACGGCAATCTCTCGCGCTGCCAACGGTCCCTGTGCCTTGCGCATGATATCCAGCGCCAACCGAGACAATTCATTGCGAGCGAAATACTTGGTGCGCTTGTAGGCCCGCTTAGGCGGTATCAGCCCCGGTTCTGCGCCCGGTGTCAGCAACCGGATTGCAGCGTCTAGGTTTGCTAGGTCTGCCCGAAGGCGTC
>CAZCJI010000469.1:0-2397 GCA_964498625.1 uncultured Rhizobium sp. | reverse complement strand
CTTGCCGGTCTTTTCGGCTGTGCTCGTCACGTCGAGCAGATCGTCGGTGATCTGGAACACGAGCCCCATGTCGTGCGCGTAATCGCGCAGGCGTTTACGGTCGGCATCGCCGGCCTCACCAAGGATCGGTCCTGCTTCGCAGGAGAACTCGAACAGCTGCCCGGTCTTTAGACGTTGCAGCAGCTTGATCTGGTCGGAGCCGAACGAACTTTCCGGCGCGCGCATGTCGATCATCTGGCCGCCGATCATGCCGTTGCTGCCGGACGCTTCGGCCAGGCGTGTGATCAGTCTCAGGCGCACATCGGCGTTTGGATGCGTCGCCGCGTCGGCAAGGATCTCGAACGCGATGGTGAGCAGTGCATCGCCCGCCAGCACCGCTGTCGCTTCGTCGAAGGCCTTGTGCGTCGTCGGACGCCCGCGGCGCAGATCGTCGTCATCCATGCACGGCAAATCGTCATGAACCAATGAATAGGTGTGCAGCGACTCGATCGCCGCGGCCGCACACGCGGCCCGCTCCGGCGCCACGCCGAACATCGCCGCCGAGTGCATCACCAGAAACGGACGCAGCCGTTTGCCACCTGCAAAAATCGCATAGCGCATCGCTTCGTGAATGCGCGCGTGCATGCCATGTGGCTGTGGCAGAACCTTCTCCAGCGCGGCCTCGACGGCCTTGGCCGATTCGGCCATCGCCGCGGTGAGGCCACCATGAGAGGATGGTTTTGGCTGTGCTGGTAAAATATCGTTCATGCTGTTCTGCTTAGTCCCACATCCCGGCAATACCCCTACTGATTTTCAGTCTATCACGGGGTTTTCATGCCGATCTGCGTGCTATCCATTATTGTTTGTTGCGTTGCAATAAAGACATTGCGGCACCGGACGCGTTTCTAGAAAATGTCGGCTGAGGGAACAACCACTTCCGTCCTGGCCTTTGGCCAACCTGGGCGGCCAGGAGCCAGCATGATGCGTGTCGTTTTAGCCCAGCCTCGCGGTTTTTGCGCGGGTGTCGTGCGGGCCATCGACATCGTGGAACGCGCGCTCGAAAAATACGGCGAGCCGGTCTATGTCCGCCATGAGATCGTGCACAACAGGCATGTTGTGGATGGACTCAAGAGCAAGGGCGCGCATTTTGTCGAAGAACTGGACGAAGTGCCGGATGGCGCGGTGACGGTGTTCAGCGCGCATGGCGTTCCGCAAAGCGTGATCAACACAGCGAAGTCGCGGGGGCTTCCGGTTCTGGATGCGACCTGCCCGCTGGTGTCGAAAGTTCACAATCAGGGCAAGCGCTATGTCACCCATGGCCGCCAACTCATCCTGATCGGTCACGCCGGTCATCCGGAAGTCGAAGGCACGATGGGGCAGGTGGGCGCGCCGGTGACGCTCGTGCAATCCGATGCCGATGTCGATGCGCTGACGATCCCGGTGGATACACCGGTCGCCTATATCACGCAGACGACACTTTCGATCGACGACACCAAATCGATCATCGCGGCGTTGAAGCGGAAATTCTCCGACATCGTCGGGCCCGAGACGACCGACATCTGTTACGCGACACAAAATCGCCAGACGGCTGTGCGCGAATTGGCCAAGGTGGCGGATGTGATCCTGGTGGTCGGTGCGAAGAACTCTTCCAACTCCAACCGTCTGGTCGAGATCGGCCGCGAGGTCGGCGTGCCGTCCTACTTGATCGCCGACGGCAGCGAATTAAATCCCGAATGGGTGCGCGGCGCGCAATCTGTGGGTCTGACCGCCGGCGCGTCGGCGCCAGAAGCATTGGTCGAGCATGTGATCGGCGCGCTCGCCAAGATCGGGCCGGTGGAAGTCTCGACCATGGACGGCAAGAAAGAGCACATCGAATTCCGGCTTCCCGCCGAACTCAGGGATTGATCGAATGGGTATTCCGCTGAAACAAGCCGCGAAAATCGGCTCCTATGTGATGAAGCAGCACCTGACGGGCGTGAAGCGCTATCCGCTGGTGCTGATGCTGGAGCCCTTGTTCCGCTGCAATCTCGCCTGCGCGGGCTGCGGCAAGATCGATTATCCGGACGATATCCTGAATCAGCGTCTGTCCTACGATGAGTGCATGACCGCCATCGACGAATGTGGCGCGCCAGCCGTCTCGATTGCCGGCGGCGAGCCGCTGCTCCACCGTGACATGCCGCGCATCGTCGAAGGTTTTCTTGAGAAGAACAAATTCGTCATTCTCTGCACCAACGCGCTGCTGCTGTCGAAAAAGATCGATCAGTACAAGCCGCATCCGAATTTCACCTGGTCGATTCATCTCGATGGCGACAAGGCGATGCACGATCATTCGGTCTGTCTCGACGGCGTCTACGAAAAGGCCATCGACGCGATCAAGCTGGCGAAGTCCAAGGGCTTCCGCACCCAGATCAACTGCAC
>CAZCJI010000468.1:0-2397 GCA_964498625.1 uncultured Rhizobium sp. | reverse complement strand
TCGGCGGTCTCGACAAGTCGATCGCGCTGCAGCCGCTCAGCGTCGAAGGCAACAAGGGTCTGAACGTCGCGGCCGGTATCGGCTCGATCAGCCTGAAAGCCGCGCCGTAGTTCACGGAGTAGCTCCTCTGAACGTGAAAAGCCCCGCTGGAAACAGCGGGGCTTATTTTCATCCGCGAAACCCCATGGCGACGAGATAAAGCTCGACGGACTCGGCGCGTGAGGCCGGCGGCTTCACATGCTTCACGTCGCGAAACATCTTCTTCACGCGCGCGAGCAGTTCGCCGCTGGCGCCGCCCTGAAACACCTTGCCGACAAACACGCCGCCCGGCTTGAGCGTGTCACGCGCGACATCCAGCGCAGCCTCGAACAGCGCCACCGTGCGCAGATGGTCGGTCGCGCGATGGCCGGTTGTCGGCGCGGCCATGTCGGTCAACACCACATCGGCGGGTCCGCCAAGCGCGTCTTTGAGAAGATCTGGTGTCTCGGGATCAAGAAGGTCGCATTGGAAGAGCGTGGCGCCCGGCATCGGCTCCATTTCGAGGATGTCCGCGCCGACGACCTTGCCCGTGTCGCCGACTTTCTTGACGGCAACCTGCGTCCATCCGCCGGGCGCGGCACCGAGGTCCAAAATGCGGGCGCCCTTTTTTAGGAACCGGAACCTGGTATCGAGTTCGATGAGCTTGTACGCGGCGCGCGAACGCCAGCCTTCCTGCTTGGCCGCGCGGACATAGGGATCGTTGAGCTGGCGTTCGAGCCAGCTGCGCGAAGACGGCTTCAACGACTTTCGCGTCTTCAGTTTCGCGCGCACTTCGCCGCGGCCGGATTTGTCTGGGGCGCGCGCTGTCATGAACGGGCTTGTATCATCAATTCGCGCAGCATGCCCTCGCGCAATCCGCGGTCGGCGACACGCAGCCTTTCGCACGGCCACAGCGCGTGGATCGCGGCGAAGATCGCGCAGCCTGGCAGCACGAGATCGGCGCGGTCGGGGCCCACAGGGCCGATGGCCGCGCGTCCCGCCTGATCGAGAGCGATCAACCGGTTCACGACCGCGAGGATATCGCTGCTGTTGTGCCAGCTCGCATCGACGCGCGAACGCGCATAGCGCTCGAGCCCCATCGCGATCGCCGCCAGGGTCGTCACCGTGCCGGAGGTCCCCAGCAGATGATGCGCTTCCCGCGAGAACGCGCGCACCGCGTCCATCTTCTCGCGCACCAGCGCGAAACGCGCGATCATGCGCGCGCGCATGGCATCGAACGACGCGCTATCCATCGCGACATGGGCGATGTCTTCCGCCAGGGTGACCACACCAACCGGCGTGGAAGAAGAGTAAACCGTTCTCAGCTCACCGCGTTCCCGCCGGATCCAGATCAGTTCGGTCGAGCCGCCGCCGATGTCGAATACCAGCGCGCCCTGATAGCCGCGCCCGATCAGCGGCCCGCAGCCGAGCGCCGCGAGACGCGCCTCCTCTTCCTCGCTCACGACCTCGAGCGCGATACCGGCTTCCGCCTTCGCGCGGGCGATCAGCACATCGGCGTTGCTCGCGGCGCGCGCCGCGGCGGTGACGATGGCGCGCATATGCGTGACGGCGTTCTTCTCGATATGCGCGGCGCAGATCTGCAGCGCCGCAACGGTGCGGGTGATGGCCGCGTCGGACAAACGGCCGGTTGCCGCCACACCCTCGGCCAGCCGCACGATGCGCGAGAACGAATCCATGATGCGGAATTCGTTGTCGTTCGTGGGCTGCGCGATCAGGAGCCGGCAGTTGTTGCTGCCGAGATCCAAAACCGCAAGCACCGGCGGCGGACCCGACCCGGGCCGCGGCCGCGCGCGTCTATATCGCGTGCTTGACAAGCGCTTCCTTCCCCGTGGCTCCCCCGCGCCGCGACATAAACCGGCGTTGCTCCCAGATGCATACATATTTATGCGGGATTTCGCATTCCTTGCGCCGCGCGCGTCAAGTTCAGCCCCTGACGGGCAAAGGTATGGGCGGAAGGCCAAGAGATACAGGCGGGAAGCACAAAGGCGGCCGCTTTGGCGGACGCGGCTGCCACCCCGCCGGTGCCCCACCTTATGTCCTTGAAAAGGACGGCTTCCTTGCGTAGAGAAGCGGCCCGCCTTTTGGGGGATCGTCTAACGGTAGGACTGCAGACTCTGACTCTGCCTATCTAGGTTCGAATCCTAGTCCCCCAGCCAACCAGCCCGATATTAGGGCGCAAGCGGTGGAGGAAGTCCATCGGGCTCGGCACTAAATTGGTTGCATGAGCGAACACGTTATTCCCGTCCTCCGCGCCAAGCGCGCAGAGATCGGCGGCCAGATTGTAGACCTTGAGCAACGGATAGGACGCCTTCGGGCAGACCTAGCAAACCTAGACGCTGCAATCCGGTTGCTGACACC
>CAZCJI010000467.1:0-2403 GCA_964498625.1 uncultured Rhizobium sp. | reverse complement strand
CGCGGTGCAGGAGCCCATCACGCTCGCGATCTGCGGAATGCCCAGCGCGCTCATGCTCGCCTGGTTGAAGAAGATGCGGCCGAAATGCTCACGGTCGGGGAAGATGTCGGCCTGGTTCGGCAAATTCGCGCCACCGCTATCGACCAGATAGATGCAGGGCAGCCGGTTCTCGCGCGCGATCTCCTGCGCGCGCAGATGCTTCTTCACCGTGATCGGATAATAGGTGCCGCCTTTGATCGTGGCGTCGTTCGAGACAATCACGCATTCTCGGCCCTCGACGCGGCCGATGCCGGTGATGATGCCCGCGGCGTGGATGTCGCCGTCATACATGCCGTTGGCCGCGAGCGGCGAAAGCTCCAGGAACGGCGAGCCCGGATCGAGCAGCCGCTCGACGCGGTCGCGCGGCAGAAGCTTGCCGCGATCGGTGTGGCGCTTGCGGCTCTTCTCGTCGCCGCCGAATGCGGCGATCGCCATGCGCTCTTTCAATTCGCCGACAAGCTTCCCCATCGCCTCGGCGTTGGATTTGAACGCGGCACTGGATGTCGAAACTGCGGATTTGAGATGGGTCATCGATTCACAGCATAACAAACGCCCTATCCCCCTGAAGGGAGAGAGGGTGATTTTGGGTATAGATTTCGATGGCGGTCATTGATGGTGCGGTCCGAACAAAGCCATAACGAGCATCGCTATCGCTAAAAAAGCGGCGAATGCGGATATCGCGACAGCAAGCTTCCTTTGATATGGCTTTGCGCCCGGCAATGCATCTCCGAACAAAACCGAAAACGGAATGCCCCGGCCGCCCAAAGGAATGTGATCGGCTTCACCAGCTCGCCGGGCACGACGCAATTCCATCGCGACCTTGACAAAGGGCGGGAGCATCACAAACCAAGAGATTACGGCACCAATCCAACAAATTATGGATACGGTGTGTACCCACTCCGGCATGTCGGGGTGGGGTGTCACAGCAACTCCACCGCCACGGCGGTCGCTTCGCCGCCGCCGATGCAGAGCGAGGCGACGCCGCGCTTCTTGCCACGCGCCTTCAGCGCATTCAGCAGGGTCACGATGATCCGCGCGCCGGAGGCTCCGATGGGGTGGCCGAGCGCGGTCGCGCCGCCGTTCACATTGACCTTCTCGTGCGGGATGCCCAGGTCGCGCATCGCGATCATGGCCACATTGGCAAAAGCCTCATTGATCTCAAAGAGATCAACTTCGTCCTTCGACCATTTTGCGAGCTTCAGGACCTTTTCGATGGCGCCGACCGGCGCGGTCGTGAACCAGCGCGGCTCGGCGGCATTGCTCGCCTGCGCCACGATCCGGGCGATGGGTTTCAGCCCGCGAGCACTGGCAACATCGGCCCGCGTCAGCACCAGAGCCGCGGCACCATCCGAAATGGACGACGAGTTGGCGGCGGTCACCGTGCCGTCCTTGGCGAAGGCGGGCTTCAGCGTCGGAATCTTCGCGGGGTCGGCCTTGCCGGGCTGCTCGTCGGCGGCGACGACCACCTCGCCTTTCCGGCCTGCGACCTTCACGGCCACGATCTCGCCCCTGAACGAGCCGTCTTCGGTCGCCCGCTTGGCGCGTGCGAGAGACTCTGTCGCGTATGCGTCCTGCGCCTCGCGCGTGAACTGATAGTGCCGCGCGGCATCCTCGGCATAGGTGCCCATGAGACGATGCTCATAGGCGTCCTCAAGCCCGTCGAGGAACATGTGATCCTTCACCTCGCCATGGCCGAGGCGATAGCCGCCGCGCGCCTTCGGCAGCAGGTACGGCGAGTTCGTCATGCTCTCCATGCCGCCCGCGACCATGATGTCGGCATGGCCGAGTGCGATCTGGTCGCTTGCGATCATCACCGCTTTCATGCCCGAGCCACAGACCTTGGAGATCGTCGTGCAGGGCACGGTGTTGGGGATGCCGGCATGGATCGATGCCTGACGCGCCGGCGCCTGCCCCAATCCGGCAGAGAGCACATTGCCCATCAGCGTCTCGTTCACATCGCCCGGCTGAATGCCTGCGCGCTCGACGGCCGCCCTGATCGCGACGGCACCGAGCTCCGGCGCGGTCATTCCAGAGAGTTCTCCCTGAAACCCGCCCATCGGTGTGCGCGCTGCGGAGAGAATAACAACTTGTGATTCTTGCATGATTCGAACTCGTGTTTCGGGATGACCAATTACCAAGGCTGAGTTATCATTAATCCCGGCGGACGGCCAACAGGCTGCGAGGGGTGTCGAGGGGATGAAGAAGGTCGCGATCGCGCTCGGGATCGGTATGCTCGCCGCTTTGGTGCTCGGCGGGGCGTATCTCGCCGCACTTTATGGCGGGGTGAGGCTATCACCCGTTTCGATCATGATTGGCGTCGCGCTCCTCGCGTTCGCCTCCTCCAGCGCGGTCTTTGCGCTTCTC
>CAZCJI010000466.1:0-2409 GCA_964498625.1 uncultured Rhizobium sp. | reverse complement strand
CACTACCATTCTTGGCGGCGGAACGGGTTGTGACACCGGCATTGGATGCGGCATCGTATTCAAGCTGATGCCAGATGGAAGCGAAACAATACTCCACGATTTTGCGGGTAGCGATGGTTATAGGCCTCAGTCTGGTGTGATCGCGGACAAGGCTGGCAATATCTACGGCACGACTTATGAAGGTGGCACAGGATGCGGTGATCCCGGCTGCGGCACAGTTTATAGACTCATACACTAAGGCCCGGTCGCACATTTGAACGCGCGCATACGTTACGCCGAAGCGGATTTGCGCGAAAGCGCGCCCCAGATTAGGAGAACACCAAATGAGCAAGATCGAGTGTGGCCATCTTATCGCCATACGAAATGACGGCGCTGAATTCCGAGGGCAATGTCAGTTGGGCAATCGCCTCGATGGCACCCTGGTCCTGAAGAAGCATCCCCGTGCCGGCAGCGCGGAGCGAGCAGTCGCACGTAACGCGCGTGATTAGCGTTTGTCGGACTCGAATGGCTATTCTGCCTCCTACGTCCCCAGATAATCGCACGGCCCGCAGCTTAAGGAATTCCCGTCACAATAATGCTATCTAGTGCAATTTCGCCGCTCGGCTTTGGCAACGGATGATAACGTACGACCCACCAGTGTTCGTCACCTCGTGCAACATCCTGCGGAATGCAGTCCAGACGCTTGTGCGACGGGCAACTTTTAACATTGCGGATGCGATCACAGCGCAGCATCAGAATTTTGCGATTAAGATTCTCCTCACCAAAAAGCCCATTTGGAGCGCCAAAGCTTTGACACTCTTGGAAACTGTCCACACCCGAACGATAGAGTTCGCCTACTCCCGGTTGCGAGGTCGCGAGAAGTATGGTTACGACCCACGGCGACATTAATTGGCTCCTTCGTGAACTAAGACAGCAACTCGACAGATTGTTAGCGCTTTGCGGAATCCGCAACCCAGTCCAAAGAAAAATCGGACAATGGCTTGGGCAACTGATGATAGCGCACGATCACGCTGTGTTCACCGCCATTGGCAACGTCCTTTGTCACGCAGTCCAAGGGTCGAGGCGACGAGCAGATCATGAATGGATGAAGTTCATCGCAACGGCCCATAAGGATTTTTCTTCCGTTCATCCCGTGGGACAGTGAGTCTATCATGTTCTGACATTCTTGGATGTTGTCGGCTCCAATTCGCTGAAGCTCTCCAATGCCGGGCTGGGCTGTCGCAATCAAAAAGGTCGCAATCCAATGTGACATAAGTTCCTGCTTCCACATCGGGCGTCAGAAGAATTAGCATGATCGAAGAAAGCGCTCAATTCCAGGTGGATTGGGGAGTCACGCCGGGAAAGGTGAGGCAAAAATCGGTAGTGGGTCAGTTTGAAAACTTAGGGGGGATAGCTGCCCGCTTTCGGGGGCGTCACCGGATCGTCTGCGCAACAGAACTTTGGAAATGGGATGCCGTCTGCTGGGGTGGCTGGACCGACAACATCTTCATCCTTTCCGGGACGCACAAATACCACATACGCATCGACCTGAGTGTCCATCGTCTTACAGTAGACTAGATACTCTTCGTCATTAGATAGGCCGACGTGCTCTGAATTGTCGGATGCCGCGCGGTAAAAATACTGCTCACAATCGCGCACATTATGAGTTGCTAACGCTATAGCTATGCCTGCGTTGGGCGTCTCTCCATCAGGGTGTGGCCGATGTAGCAAAGCTTGGCCTCCATGCCGGAGCCCTTGCGATAGAGCATGGCGTCGGGATCGCTGGTCGAGGCGTGGGTCTGATTGCTGCGTTTTTCGCCACGGAAGTCGACCTCTTCATTGCGTCCACCGCTTGCCGGAGGTTCGTCGTCTCCGGCGGCCTTCTTCGGCTTGAGGCTCTTCATGCTGGCCCACGCTTCCACCAGCGTACCATCGACCGAGAAGTGATCCGTCGATAGAAGCCGCTTGACGTTGGGCTGTGTCAGGACCGCCGCCATGAACTTGGCGGCGACATCGCCTTCCAGCAGACGGTCCCGGTTTTTGGAAAACACCGAGTGATCCCAGACCGCATCGTCAATGCCCAAGCCGACAAACCAGCGGTACAGCAGGTCGAACTCCAGTCGTTCCATCAGCTGGCGTTCCGAGCGGATCGTGTAAAACGCCTGCAGCAACGATGCTCGCAGCAGCTTCTCCGGTGGGATCGAGGGCCGCCCGAGCGGCGCGTACAGCGCTTCAAAATCGGCGCTCAGGTCCGATAGCGCGCCATTCGCAATCTCGCGGATCGCACGAAGTGGATGCTCATTCGGTACTCGCCCCTCAAGATCGACATACGAGAACAGCGATCCTGAGCTTTCGTCTGTGCCACGCATGAGCCATCCCTCGATGCAATTGTGCACTGAGGGAATCATCAATTGGCCAAATTCAGATCGG
>CAZCJI010000465.1:0-2410 GCA_964498625.1 uncultured Rhizobium sp. | reverse complement strand
ATGGCGCCGACCAGGATTTCAGCTTCCTCGATCTGCGCCGTCCGGCGTTCGATCTGACCGACCGCGGCGTCACAGGCCGCGAGACTCCCGGCCCGATCGACGCGTTCCTGTATACCGAGCGTGGCGTCTATCGTCCCGGCGAGACGGTGCAACTCACCTCCATGCTGCGCGACCGTGTCGGCGCTGCGCAAACCGCGCCGATGACGTTGGTCGCGACGCGTCCCGATGGTCTGGAAGTTTCGCGCACGACGATTCCGGGCGCATCGCTCCAAGCCGGCACGGCGACGTGGTCGCTGCCGCTCAGCAAGACCGCGCCGCATGGCCGCTGGCAGATCGCGGCTTACGTCGACACGTCGAAGAATGCGCCGTCGGTCGGCCGCGTGCAGTTCGATGTTCAGGACTTCGTGCCGCAGAAGCTGAAAGTCACGCTGACGCCGGAAACCAAAATCGCGCGCGCCAACAGCGACATTTCGGTCAAGGTCGAAAGCCGTTTTCTCTATGGCGCGCCGGCCGGCGGTCTGACCGGCGAGGGCGAGACGCGCATCGTCACCGACTCCGAGCCGTTCAAGGATTATGAAGGCTGGCAGTTCGGGCGTGAGGACGACACGTTCTCCGATGTCTCGATCACCATGAAAGTACCCGAGACTGACGCCACCGGCGTGACCCATGCCATCGCCAGCGTCGGCGAACTCGCGGATACGACCTTGCCGCTCAAGGCGATGATCAAGGTCTCGATCCATGAGCCCGGCGGACGCACGACCGACAAGACAACCGAGATTCCGGTCCACACCCGCGACGTCTTGATCGGCATCCGGCCGGCATTCCAGTACGGCTCGGTCGCCGAGAACACGCGCGCGAATTTCGAAGCGGTCGCGCTCAACGGCGACGGCAAGCGCATTGCGCTCTCCGGTCTCACCTTTTCCTGGGTGCGGCAGGAAACTTCGTATCAGTGGTATCAGGACAACGGTCAGTGGAAATACAAATCCACGACGCGCGACCGGTTGGTGACCTCGGGCACGATGTCCATCGCTGGAAGCGGCGCGTTAGCGAAGCTCGGGATGACCTTCCCCTATGGCGATTATCGCCTGACGATCACCGACACGAAGTCCGGCGCCGCAGCGTCCTATCGCTTCTGGTCCGGCTGGGCGGCGAGCGCGGAGGGCGATCGTCCGGACCGTATTCCGGTCGCGGCCGACAAGCCCACCTATCGCGCCGGCGAAACCGCGAAGATCAACATCAAGCCGACTGCGGACGGCAAGGCGCTGATCGTCGTCGCCGGCGATCGCGTGTTCTCCTCCCAGCTCGTCGATGCGCCGGCAAGCGGCACGACGGTGAATATCCCCGTCTCCGCCGATTGGGGACCGGGCGCCTATGTGCTTGTCACCGACTATCGCCCATTGGCGCAGGCAAGCGGGCACGAGCCGGTGCGCTCCATCGGTCTGGTGTGGCTGACGCTCGACAACTCGCCGCGCACTCTGACCGCGCAGATCGGCGGCCCGGCGAAGATCACGCCACGCCAGAAGATCACCATTCCCGTGACCGTGAAGGGTTTGGACTCTGGCGAGGACGCATTCCTGACACTCGCCGCGGTGGACGAGGGCATTCTTCAGCTCACCGACTACAAATCGCCCGATCCGAACACCTATTATTTCGGCAAGCGCCGCCTGGGCGTCGGCATGCATGACGATTACGGCCGCCTGATCCATGCGGACAAAGGCCCCGTCGGCGCGATGCGCGAAGGCGGCGACAGCTTCGGCGGCCGTTCGCTCAGTGTCGTTCCGATCAAGACCGTGTCGCTGTTCTCCGGCCTCGTGAAAGTCGGTGACGGTGGCGTGGCCAATGTCCCGCTCGACATTCCCGATTTCAACGGCGAACTGCGCCTGATGGCCGTGGTGGTGAGCAAGGATAAGCTCGGCCACGCCGACCGTCCGCTCACCGTGCGCGACCCGGTCGTGGCTGACATCGTATTGCCGCGCTTTCTGGCGCCTGGCGATCACGCGCTCGCCGCGCTCAACCTGAACAATGTCGAAGGCGCGCCGGGCGATTACACCGCCACCGTGTCGGCAAGCGCGCCGGTGACGCTCGCGGGCAACGGCCCGACAGTGATCCGGCAATCGCTCAAGGTGGGACAGCGCGTGCTGATCCCGGTTGCAATCGGCGCCAACAGCATCGGCATCTCGACCGTGACGCTGAAGATCACGGGGCCGAACGGTTACAGCGTCACGCATAGCTGGCCGATCCAGTCGCGCGCGCCGCAGCTTGATGTCGCGCGCGACGAGATCGTGCCGTTCGCGCCGAACCAGAGCTATGTTGCGAACCACGGCCTGATCGCCGATCTCTACAGCGGCACCTCGAACGTCGCGCTGACGGTGTCGTCGGCGCATGGCTACAACAATGTGCCGGGTCTGCT
>CAZCJI010000464.1:0-2439 GCA_964498625.1 uncultured Rhizobium sp. | reverse complement strand
GACGCGATGAGCAATTTCCGCATGGCGTCCGAAGCAATGCTGGCGCGCGCACCGGTTCCTCCAGACCAGATCCATGCAGTCCCCACAGTCGGCATCACGCCGGGCGAGGCTGCGCGGCAATACGAGAGTGAGCTTCAGAAATTTTATGGCTCGCAATCGCTGCTGCCGGCGCGGCCATTGTTCGATCTCGTTCTGCTCGGTCTCGGTGAGGATGGCCACACCGCTTCACTCGTTCCTAGATCACCTGCTTTGAACGAACGCGCGCATTGGACGGCAGTTACTGAGATGGCCAGCCAAACACGAATCACCCTGACCTATCCGGCGCTTGAGAGCTGCGCACATGCGGCGTTTCTGGTAAGCGGGAGTTCGAAACACGCGATTCTCCAGCGTGTTCGGGCTGGAGACCATGATCTTCCCGCCGCGCGCCTTAGCCCCACTGGCGATCTGCATGTCTTTGCCGATGACGAGGCCGCGGGTTGCGCGGGCTAAGCCCGGCGTGATTATGTCGTGAGATGCGCAAGAAAATCGTCACCGTCGTCGGCGCACGGCCGCAATTCATCAAGGCGTTCGCGTTGTCGCGCGCGTTGGCGAACGATGCCGATTTTGAGGAAATTATTGTCCATACCGGCCAGCATTTCGACGACAACATGTCGGCGGTGTTTTTCAAGGAATTGGATATCCCGCCGCCGCGGTATCACTTCACGGTCCAGCAGGGCGGACAAGGCGCAGTTACAGCGCAGATGCTGCAATCGGTCGAAGAGGTGCTTCTGAAAGAAAAGCCGGATGCGACGATCGTCTATGGCGACACGAATTCGACTTTGGCGGGCGCGCTCGCGGCCGCCAAGCTGCAAATTCCGCTCGTTCACGTCGAGGCCGGATTGCGCTCCTTCAACCGCGCCATGCCGGAGGAGATCAACCGCGTCGTTACCGACCATGTGAGCAATATTCTGTTCTGTCCGACCCGGACCGCCATCGCCAATCTCAGGCGCGAGGGTGTCACGGAGAACGTCCATCTCACCGGAGACTTGATGTATGACGCAACGCTGCTGGCAACACCGGTGGCGGAGCGCGTTTCGAAAATTCTCGATGACCTGCAGATCGCCCCCGGCAAATACGCGGTGGCGACGGTTCATCGTGCCGGCAACACCGACGATGCGGATTCGCTAAAACGCGTGCTCGATCTCATCGTCGCGGAGGCGCAGAAGCAGCCGGTCGTGTTTCCGGTCCATCCCCGCACGGTCGCGGCGATGAAAAAGGCGGGGCACGATCCCAACCGCCCCGGCATGCGCGTGATCGCGCCGGTCGGCTATCTCGATATGTGCAAGCTGCTGCATCACGCGAATGTTGTGCTGACCGATTCCGGCGGCGTGCAGAAAGAGGCCTATTTCCACCGCGTGCCTTGCGTGACGCTGCGCGACGAAACGGAATGGACCGAGACGGTCGAATGCGGCTGGAACCGGTTGTGGAACACGAAGGACTACGCTCCGCGCCGCGATATCGCGGATTACGGTGACGGCAGCGCCGCCCGGGAAATGCTCGCCATTCTGCGCAGCGCGCTGGTCGCTTCCTGAACGCAAGTCTTGTTCTCAAACCCGCAGCAGCTGCGGCGGCCCGGTCACGCCTTGCGGTGATCGCGCACGTTGCTCCACATCAGGAACCCGACCGCATAGATCAGCGCCGATACGAACGTGATCGAGATGATGTCGAACAGGCGTTCCGGCTTGGTGGTTTCGGTCGGCAGAGAGGGCGCTGAAATCGGGACGATGAAAACCTGCTGCTGATTCGCCGCGCCCTCGGCAGCGGCCAGTGCCTGCTGGGCGGCGCTAAGGCGCATCTCGGCAACCGACAGTTCCTGCGGATCCTTGGCGTCCTTGACGGCTTTGACCGCGTTTTCGAGTTCGGTGCGCGCGAACTTCGTCGTCTGCGCTCCCATCATGGCATTGATCTGATTCATGAACTTTTCGGTTTCAGCCACGATCGTCTGATTGATCTTCTGCGCGCGATGGCGGTCGTAATCCAGCACATCGATGGTCATAATCCCCACGTCCGTCTGGGAATCGATCTCGACCATGAATTGATAGAACCAGAGGAAATCCTCATCCACCGAAGGAAACCACAAGCGCCAGAACGGATTGCGCGACGACGACGAATAAAGGTCGCGCAGACGAAACTGCTTATCCAGGATACGCAGCATCTCCATTGAATCGATGTAGGAGACGGTTTCGGTCGATTGGCTCGACGTCGCGCTGCCACCCAGCGTGCTGCCCAGAATGGAGCTCACGCCGCTCGCGACGGACGCTTTGTTCTGTATGCTGATAATCGCCTGGGAATCGTAAAGGGATTCCGCAAAGACGAAATAGTAGATGGAGGTCAGGAGGGCCACGCCGCCGACAACCGACCAGAACGACATGCGGATGCGCAGGCGGCCCCAGGTTTCCT
>CAZCJI010000463.1:0-2459 GCA_964498625.1 uncultured Rhizobium sp. | reverse complement strand
ACAAGGTGCGCGCAGGGCAGCTCGACCAGCTCAAGCCATACACGCCGGAAGCACTGGCGACGCTGGTCTAACGGCGGAACAGCTTCATCTTCAGCCCGTATTTCGGGCGTAAAGTAACGCGCGCCTGGGGCTCGACCGGATGACCGGGAACGAGCTCCAGGCGATGCCGTCTCAAGACTGCGCGCAGAATGATCAGCGCCTCCTGCATCGCGAAACCCATGCCGATGCAGATGCGCGGCCCCGCGCCGAACGGCAAATAGGCAAAGCGGTGAATCTGCTCGCGGCGCCCGGGCGCAAAACGCTCCGGCTCGAAATAGTCCGGATCGTCCCAAAGCTTGCGATGACGATGGATGATCCACGGCGCGATCATCACAGAAGTATGCGGGCGGATCGCGATCCCGCCGACGGTATCCGGCCCCGCGGAATCGCGGCTGATGATCGGCACCGGCGGATAGAGCCGCATCGATTCTTCCAGAACCATGCGCGTATAAGCGAGCTGGTCGAGCGCGGTCGCATTTTTCACTTCCTCCGCGACACGGGCATCGCTGTCCGCGAATTGTGAGAGAAGATAAAATGTCCATGCGAGCGCGTTCGATGTTGTCTCATGACCCGCAAACACGAACGTCATCACATTGTCGAAGACTTCCGCGTCGCCGAACAGCGCGCCGCCCTCCGGGTCGCGCGTGGTCAATAGCATGGTCAGAAAATCGTGGCGCGCGCTGGCCGGATCGGCCGCCAATTGCGCGCGACGGCGATCGACCAGCCCCTTGAATTCTTTGCGAAAAAACCGCAGCGGTCCCCAGGAGCGAACGTTCTTGGGCGTCGGCACCCAGCCGGGCATTCCCATCGTGCGCAGGATGTCCACGCGGCCCTGTGTTTCCAGATAGACAGAGAGTGCCTCCGACATCTTGCCGAACTGCATCGTCACGTCGCTGGAGAACAAGGTGCGCGAGATAATGTCGTAGGTCAGCCGCATCATCTCTTCCGCGACATCGACGACTGCGCCGTCGCCAAGCGCGGACCAGCGCGCGAGCATCTCGTCCGCCGCCGCTTCCATCACAGGCGCGAACTCCGCGATATGACGCGGCGAGAACATCGGCGACGTGACGCGGCGCTGGAACCGCCAGCTTGCACCTTCAGAGGTCACGAGCCCATTGCCGAGCGCGGGCTTGGTGAGACGTTGCGCCTGGATGCCTTTTGGAAAATTCGCGGCGTTATCGAGCAGGACATATTTCACGCCGTCCGGATCGCTCACCATCAGGAAGTCGGACACAAAGGTGCGGCTGTGAATGTAGAATTCGCGATAGCCGTTCTGGCCAAAGGCCGCGACCGGATTACGGCCAAGTTCGCGCAGCACCTGAAGGGTCGAAAGGTTGCGGCTATGCGGGAACGGAGCGGCGGGACGCAGCCTTTTCCCTTGAAGAGGTTGGAGTTCCTCTGATGCCGACATGCTGAACGCCCGAATGCGCGGCCAGCAATGGCACATCGCGCGCAAGGGCCGCAAGCGCGCTTTCGCATTGACTCATCCGATGCGACGCCTAGTCTTGATCCTTTCCGGCAGGCAGGCATGGCCAAGGACTTCATCGGCTATCAGGCATTGACCGACGCGGCGCTGCGTGGCGTCGTGCGCGAAGCCCTGCGCCGCGTAGAGAAGCAGGGCCTGATCGGCACGCATCACTTCTTCCTCACCTTCAAGACGAAGTTTCCTGGCCTCGAGATCCCGGATTTCCTGCGCGAGCAATATCCCGAAGAGATGACCATCATCCTTCAGCATCAATTCTCCGGATTGAAGGTGAAAGAACATCATTTCGAAGTGACTTTGACGTTCCGAAAATTGCCCGCGACCCTGACCATCCCGTTCGAGGCGCTGACTGCGTTCTTCGATCCCGGCGTTCAGTTCGGCCTGCAGTTCCGCGGTGCGGAGGGCGATGCCGCGCCCGGCGTCGCGCCCAAGATGCCAATACCTGCGGCGGAACAGAACCGGGAAAAAGACGGCGTGGTCCCCGAGGCTCCTGCCGAAAAACCCGCTCCCGGCGAGGTCGTCAGTCTCGACTCTTTCCGTAAAAAATAGCTATTTCACACGCGCAATCCGCGTGCCGAATCTCAATATAAATCAGGTGCCATGACCAAGACCCGTACAGAAACCGATACGTTCGGTCCCATCGAAGTCGATGCCTCGAAATATTGGGGCGCGCAGGCCGAAAGGTCGCTCAACAATTTCAAGATCGGTTGGGAGAAGCAGCCGCTTCCGATCGTGCGCGCGCTCGGCATCGTCAAACGCGCTGCCGCGGAAGTGAACATGGCGCTGGGCCGGCTCGATCCCAGGATCGGCAACACCATCGTGGCCGCGGCGCAGGAAGTGATCGAGGGCAAGCTCGACGCGCATTTCCCGCTGTCGGTCTGGCAGACCGGCTCCGGCACGCAGTCGAACATGAACGCGAACGAGGTGATCTCCAACC
>CAZCJI010000462.1:0-2502 GCA_964498625.1 uncultured Rhizobium sp. | reverse complement strand
TGGTGTTCGGGCTTTCGAAATCGGCGCCGCGCTTGATGCGGATCGGCGACGAGGTCCGCGTTTCCACGCCGGTCAACATCGCATCGTCCATCGCAAAGCCCGGGATCTGCCGTCCGAATGCGGGAATGGCTTCTCGGATCGCCTCGATCGCATACTCTGGAAGGCAATCGGACAGGTCGGTCAGATGCACGCCAGGCCGATAGGATGGCATGACCGCGCCCAGTTCCGTTGATGGCCTCTGCTTAAGAAAATCGCCGACGCGCTGGCCTGGCGCTTTGTAGCTTCGTCCGCCGGCTTCAAACGCCTTGCTCTCCCATTTGCGCTGAAGGTCGATCCCAGCCAGCACATGCCCAGGATAATCTTCCGGCGTGATGCCGACCACGATGCCCGCGTTGGCGTTGCGCTCCTTGCGCGAGTACTGGCTCATCCCGTTGGTCGCGACGCGACCTTCCTCCGATGTCGCGGCCACCACGGTGCCACCCGGGCACATGCAGAAGCTGTAGACCGCGCGGCCGTTCGCGGCGTGATGCACCAACCGGTACTCCGCCGCGCCGAGCTTCGGGATCGTCCTACCATAGCGCGCCTTGTCGATGATCGATTGCGGATGCTCGATGCGGAAGCCAATGGAGAACGGCTTGGCCTCAATGTCGACACCGCAATCGTAGAGCATCTGGAACACGTCACGTGCCGAATGCCCCGGCGCCAGCACGACATGGTTCGTTTCGATGCGTTCGCCACTCGCCAGCGCCACGCCGCGCATGCGCCGCGCATCGTCCAGCTTGAGATCGGTCACGCGGCTCTCAAAGCGATATTCGCCGCCCAGTTTCCCGATCGTCTCGCGCAGGCGCTCGACCATCGTCACCAGCCGGAAGGTGCCGATATGCGGATGCGCTTCGGTGAGAATGTCTTCCGGCGCGCCAGCCTTCACGAACTCGGTCAGCACTTTGCGCCCCAGATGCCGCGGATCCTTGATCTGACTGTAAAGCTTGCCGTCGCTGAACGTGCCTGCGCCACCTTCGCCGAACTGCACATTCGATTCCGGATTGAGCACCGACTTGCGCCACAGGCCCCAAGTGTCCTTGGTGCGCTCGCGCACGACCTTGCCGCGCTCCAGAATGATCGGCCGGTATCCGGCCTGCGCCAGGATCAGTGCAGCAAACAATCCGCACGGCCCCGCACCGATCACGACGGGACGAAGGAACGGTGTCGATGGCGCCCGCGCTGCGCCGGGATAGTCCAGATTCGGCATGCGCGTCACATGCGGATCGCTTTTCGCGCGCCTAAGCACGTCCGCTTCATCCGCGACCTGAGTGTCCACAATGTAGGCGTAGAGGATCGCCGATTTCTTGCGCGCATCGACGCCACGCTTGAACACGACGAAATTCACCAGCTCCCGCGCCGTCACCCGCAGCTTCTTGAGCAACGCGTTCTTGAGTGCGTCCGGCCCATGGTCCAGCGGCAGCTTGATTTCGGATACCCGCAACATGCGCGAGCGTTTAGGTGACAGTGGCCGCAAAGGGAAGAGTGGGGCATACAACGTTGATGACAAAGACGGTCGCAGTGATCGGCGCGGGCCCGGCGGGCCTGATGGCGGCGGAGGTGTTGAGCGCGGGCGGCGCGGCCGTGACCGTGTACGACCGCATGCCGTCGGTGGGTCGCAAGTTCCTGATGGCGGGCCGCGGCGGCCTCAACCTCACGCATTCCGAAAGCTTCGAGTCGTTTCTCGCGCGCTACGGCGATGCGTCCGCGCATTTGCGACCGGCACTGGAAGTCTTCCCGCCAGCCGCATTGATCGACTGGGCCAACGCGCTCGGCGCCCAGACCTTCATAGGCTCGAGCGGCCGCATCTTCCCGAAAGCCATGAAGGCCTCACCGTTGCTTCGCGCCTGGCTCGACCGCCTGAACCGCCAGAACGTTCAGTTCCGTCTGCGCCATGACTGGCGCGGCTGGTCGGACAACGCGCTGCATTTCCAAGCACCAACAGGCGACGTTATCGCCGCCCATGACGTGACAGTTCTCGCGCCCGGTGGCGCAAGTTGGCCGCGCCTCGGCGCCAATGGTGGCTGGACGAGGTTTCTGCAAGACAAAGGCGTAGACATCGCGCCACTACTCCCCGCCAATATGGGCTTCAATGTCGGCTGGAGCGATATCTTCCGCACCCGTTTCGCCGGACAACCGCTCAAGAACGTTGCGCTCCGCTTTGGCCAACATACCGCGCGCGGCGATGCGCTGATCACCGATTACGGCATCGAAGGCGGCGCCGTTTACATGCTGTCGTCCAAGCTGCGCGAAGCCCTCGCGTCAACTAGTCCGATCATGCTTGGGGTAGATCTTCGCCCTGACCTTTCGCAGCAACAGATCGATAGCCGTCTCGCTCGCCCGCAAGGCAAGGAGTCCCGCAGCAACCACTTGCGAAAAGCCCTCGGGCTTTCGCCGCTGGAGACAAATCTCCTGCGCGAGACCGGCACGCCGCCCGAGCGCCTCAAATCCATTTCGCTTGCG
>CAZCJI010000461.1:0-2503 GCA_964498625.1 uncultured Rhizobium sp. | reverse complement strand
CGCTGACGGTCGCGGGTGCGGAGTTCAAGCTGGCGCTCGGCTTCGGTCGAGGCGCGGTCGGCGAGATCGGCATGCGGCACCGTCTCGGCCTGTAAATTCTGAATCGTCTCGCGGCTCTCGCGAATAATGTCTTCTTTCATCGTGTTGAGCTTGCGGCGGAAATACTCCCGCTGCTTTTCATTCATAAAGGGTTCGCCTTCCGACGGCCGGTAGCTGGCCGGGATTTGGATGCCCATGCACAATTCCTTCGACTGTTGGTACGCCTCTCCAGAGGGCCGGGGTTATAGCGGCGGCACCTGGACCCCGCAATCTCAATTGCGCGACAAGGTAAGTGGCGAAACTTTATATCTGTCAGGTACTTAGCCGCGTAAGGTTCCGCGTGACCAGTCCACGAAGCCGGCCAGGAGCGCCAGCGCGCCGTAGGCGGCGAGAGCGGTCTGGGCCTGCGCGGCCGGCGATTCGGGCGCGGGCCCGAAAACGGCGTAGAACTCCACAGCCACCATCGCCCCGACAAACACCCAGAGCCACGCATCGCCGAACCGCGTCTTCGATGGGACCGCGCGCGCATAGACAATTGCGCCGGCAAAGAGAGTTACGAGTTCAAGCGGCAGGCTGATCCACAGCCAGCGCCACAGGCCCAGTCCCACTTTGTCGGTATCGCCGATCAGCGGCAGGTCCGGCACATGCACCACGAAGTCCAGAAGCCAGTGCGAGAAGACGGCGCCCGCGACAACGGCGATGGCCGCGACCTTACGATCCTTCACGAACAGCCATGCAACCGCGCCGAAGACGAGCGACAGGATCAGCGCCCCGATCAGGCCATGCGTGTAAGGCATGAAATAGAGATCGAGCGAGCTTCCTTCCGTGAATCCCGGAACGATGCGGACTTTCTCGATGCCGTTGAGCACAAGCACCGACCAGCAGACATCGAGCCATTGCACCGCGATGAACAGAATCCACAGCGGGACCGGTTTGGCGAGCGGCTTGGCCGCGAGTGCCGGTCCATAGTGTCCAATGAACATGATCAGCTCCTGAGTTTGAAACTTCCGTGACCGAGATGCGTATGGCCGAAAGCGTCCGGGTATTTGAGGCCGAAGCCAAGCGCGCGATCGAAACCGATATGGGCAAGCCAGATCAGCGCCGCGGCGATCAGCAAAGGCGCCTGGGCGGCGAGCGCCAGGCAGCCGAGTGCAAGCGGCCCGATCGTGGAATGGGCGGTGTTATAGCCCATGGCGCCAAAGCGCGGCCCGAAGATGTAGGCCCCGAAAACCAGATCCGGCGCCAGGAAGAACTCTGCAAAGCTGAGCCAGCTCGCGTGCAGATGTGCGTAGAAGAAAACGCTCGCACCGAGCACCGCCAGCCCCTCTAGCCGCAGAAGCGCCCGCACCGGGCCTTTGGTTTGTCCATTGTCCTGTTCCATGCGCCTTGAGATAGGCCACGACACACCAAACGGAAATTGCCGAAGTATGTGTATTGTGTATACAATAATGTATGGATGCCGCCGAAACCTGGGACCTCTACCGCTCATTCCTTGGGGCGCTGCGTTTCGGCAGTCTGTCTGCGGCGGCGCGGGAGCTTGCGCTCACGCAGCCCACGCTGGGCCGTCACATCGACGCGCTCGAAACCGCCCTCAACACCAAGCTGTTCGCGCGTTCGCGGCATGGCCTCGCGCCGACTCCTGCGGCGCTCGCGCTTCAGCCGCACGCCGAGGCGATGGAGGCGGCAGCCCTCGCACTGCGGCGTGCGGCATCCGGCGAGGCTGATGATTTGAGCGGCGCGGTCCGCATAACCGCCAGCAATGTCATCGGCGTGGAAGTGCTTCCGCCCGTTCTCGCGCAATTTCGCGAACGCCATCCGGCGATCGCGATCGAACTCGCGCTCAGCGATCGCACGCAGGATCTCTCACGGCGCGACGCCGACATCGCGGTGCGCATGGTCCGCCCGACGCAGAAGGCGTTGATCGCCAAGCGGCTCGGCACGATCCGCATCGGCTTGTTTGCGCATTCCCGCTATCTCGCGCGTCGCGGCATGCCGCGCACCGTCGATGATTTGGCGCACCACGACATCATAGGCTTCGACCGCGATACAACCGCGGTTCGTGCGCTTGGCATGTCCTCTGCGTTCGCGCGCGATCTCTTCGCGCTGCGCACGGATGACAGCGCCGCGCAGATCAATGCGCTGCGCGCGGGCTTCGGCATCGGGGTCTGCCAGGCGGGTATCGCGGTCCGCAACGCGGACCTGGTTCCGGTGCTCCCTGGGCTGGTCGTATTCAAGCTGGAGACCTGGCTGGTCATGCATCAGGATCTCAAATCGAGCCGCCGGGTGCGGCTTTTGTTCGATCATTTGGCCGTCGCGCTGCGGGCCTATGTGGCGTCCGGATGAGGGGTGGACAGGTGCCGGGGGATGGCCTATATCCGCCCACCTTTCGCGGGGTTTCGACCCCGCCGGTGACGCGGGGTGGAGCAGCCCGGTAGCTCGTCAGGCTCATAACCTGAAGGTCACA
>CAZCJI010000460.1:0-2508 GCA_964498625.1 uncultured Rhizobium sp. | reverse complement strand
CATTCCTTCGGCGACGCGCACCTTTATCTCAACCATCTCGATCAGGCGCGCGAGCAGCTTTCGCGCCGGCCTTATCCGCTCCCGGCAATGCGCATCAATCCGGCGGTGAAAGACATTTTCGCCTTCCGCTATGAGGATTTCGCGCTGGAGAATTATCAGGCGCATCCCACGATCCGGGCAGAGATCGCGGTCTGATCGTTGGAAAAGCCGGCAAATCGAGACATGAAAGCCTGCACCATCCGCTTAGCTCAAAAAGGCGACGAAACGCTGATCGTCGCGCTGCTGCGCGAGCTTGCGGAATACGAAAAGCTACTCGACCGTTTTCACATCACACCGGAGGTCGTGACGCGCGACTATCTTTCGGCTCAGCCTTTGCTGTTCTGCGATCTTGCGTTCGAAGGCGACAAGCCCGCGGGTATCGCGACGTGGCACTGGACTTATGGAAGTTTCGCCACAAAACAAAAAATTTATCTCGCGGATCTATTCGTTCGCCCCGAATTTCGCGGCAGGCAGTATGGCAAGGCGCTGATCTCCAATCTTGCAAGACGCGTGATCGCGCAGGGCGGCATTGGGATCGACTGGGAAGTGCTCGACTGGAACAAACCCTCGATCGATTTCTACGACAGCATCGGCGCCACTTCGATCAAGAACTGGATCGCCTACAATCTCTCGGGCGAGGCGCTGGAGAGGTTGGCGAAGTCGTGAGCATCGTGTCTCTCGTCGTCGCAATGGCCGACAATGGTGTCATTGGAAAAAATGGCGCGCTTCCCTGGCACATCCCGGAGGACATGCGTCACTTCAAGGCGCTCACCGTCGGAAAGCCCTGCATCATGGGCCGCAAGACGTGGGACAGCCTGCCAAGAAAGCCGCTGCCGGAACGGGAAAACATCGTCGTGGCGCGTGACCACGCATTTCGTGTGGAGGGCGCGGTGGTTGCGCATACCGTTGAGGAGGCATTTGCACACGCGGAAGGCGCAGCGGAGATCTGCGTCATCGGCGGCGCTGAGATTTATAAGGCTGCACTCCCGCGCGCGACACGTATCGATCTTACGGAAGTTCACCGCGCTTTCGATGGAGATGCCGTACTTCCGCGCTTCGACACAGCAGTCTGGCGTGAAACCGCACGCGACGAACACGAAACGGCTGACGGGTTGCGCTACAGCTACGTCACGCTGGAGCGGCGTTAAACTGCCCGTTTAGGGACAATTCATGAAATGCGATTTCACGCAGACAACTGCGGCGGCGTCCTGTTTCTGAATCTGGTCGGACGAGAGCTTTGCGGCGAGTTCCTGCCGCTTCGAAGCAGCCTGTGCAAATCCGTTCTGCTCCGCGATCTTGTACCAGCGATAGGCATCGGCATCGCCGCGGGGCACGGCATTTCCGGTTTCATACATCGTGCCCAATTCGAATTGCGCGAGGCCGCTTCCATTCCACGATGCCGTGCGGAAATCTTTCAACGCCTCGCCGGAATTCTGTTGAATGCCTCTGCCTTCAAGAGCGGCTTTGCCAAGATAGGCCTGGGCGGTCGGGTCCAGAGTTTTCGCCGCCTCCCGCCACAGGGAGATGGCCTTGGCGGTGTCCTGCTGCACGCCTTTACCCTCGAAATAGGCTTCGCCGAGATTCGCCTTGGCAGTCGGATTGCCGGTATCGGCCGCATTCTGCCAGAGCGCGATGGCATGGGCGGGGTCGGAGGCGACGTCTTCACCGTTGAAATACATGTTTCCGAGGTTGACCATCGCGTTCGGAAAATTCTGATCGACGGCTTTCTGGTACCAGCTGATCGCTTGTGCGGGGTCGCGCGCAGCCCCTTTGCCGCTTTCATAGGATTGTGCAATCCAGGCTTGGGCCGGCGCTTCTCCCTTGTTGGCGGCTTCGAGATACACCGGAAACAATGCCTGGCGGCCGCACTCCGTCTGAAGGTTTTCCATAAGGTAGTTTGCAACCCGTGCTTCCTGCCCGCCTTGGCTCAACACAGCGGGCAGGGCGAAAATTCCGCCGAACGCAACCCACATCAGGGCACCTTCGAGGATCCGTTCTTCGACGTGCCCGTTATACTGAGCCATCGTATCGCGCGCGGATTTGCATCCGTCGGTATTGAAGTTCGGCGCCGTGCTGTCGAGCTTGGAAACAAGCTCCGCACCATCCATTGCACTCGCGTTCTGAACCGATACGAACAGGAAAACAGGCGCGAACAGAATCGCGCAGAGCTTCTTCGACATCGCGGCTGCCCCAAAAACGGGGGGAGCAAACACTGTCCCTTCCCTTGAATCAACCGGCGGCTGCGCGGGGTCGTCCCGTGCCCACTTGCGCGCAATTCGGGCTCGGATAGCCTTAACGCACGCCATCGTAGCCGAGGAAACGCCATGTCGCTCCGCGAACTCACCGCCGGTTTGAGATTCCCTGAAGGTCCCGTCGCGATGGACGACGGTTCCGTCATTGTCGTCGAGATGGGAGCCGGCCGCATCACGCGTGTGAAGCCGGATGGATCGAAGCACAGCGTCGCGGAGC
>CAZCJI010000459.1:0-2513 GCA_964498625.1 uncultured Rhizobium sp. | reverse complement strand
GGTAACGGCAAAAGCACACCGGCGCGCGGATGTGGTCCGAGCATCAAAGCGGGCTTCAAGGCGGCGTCCTTCATGCGGTACACTGTCTAGAGCGATTCTGTCCGGTCAATGGTGCGATGAAAATCTTCCTCGATACGGCCGATCTGAACGAAATCCGCGAATACGCGGCCACGGGGCTCGTGGACGGCGTGACCACCAATCCCACGCTCGCCGCCAAAACCGGGCGCGATTATGTCGATGTGCTGGAAGAGATATGCCACATCGTTTCCGGCTCGGTGAGCGCCGAGGTGCTGGCGACCGACTACGACGGCATGGTCAAGCAGGGCAAGCGCGTCGCCCGGATCGCCAAGAACATCACGATCAAGGTGCCGCTGACCTGGGACGGCCTGAAAGCCTGCCGCGTGCTGGCCGCCGACGACCTGCACGTCAATGTCACGCTCTGCTTCTCGGCCGTTCAGGCGATGATGGCGGCGAAGGCGGGTGCGACCTATATCTCGCCGTTCATCGGGCGCGTCGACGATTGCGGCGAGGACGGCATGGGCCTGATCCGCGATATCCGCACGGTCTACGACAATTACGATTTCAAGACCCAGATCCTCGCTGCCTCTATCCGCACGGTCACGCATGTTCGCGAAGCCGCGCTCGCCGGCGCCGACGTGGCGACGATCCCGCCGAAGATTTTCGATCAACTGTTGAACCATCCACTGACGGATAAGGGGCTCGCCGCCTTTCTCGCGGATGCGCAGAAAGCCGGTGTGAAGATCAGGGACACATGAAGGACCAGGCAGAGACAGTTGCGCCCGAGGCCGATGAAGCCGTACGGGCGTATATCCGCATGAATCGGGCACGGCTGGCGCAGGACGGATCGTTTCTGGCGATGCTGCTTCCCCAGCGTTTCGAGGGCGATGCGCTCGACATGCAGATACACGTCATCGAGAAATTGCGCGCGGAGAACGCGGCGCTGAAAACAAAGCTCGAAGCGGTCGAGCGTGCGGTCAAGGCATGGGGCAATCCGCCAAAGAGCTGAGCGCGGCTTGGCTTAAGACGCTGTCCGAGGAACGCCGCGCGAGTTCGCACACCTTGCGCGCCTATGGCGACGATCTCGGGCGCTTCCTCGATTTCCAGAAGGAACATCTGGGCGGCCGCGTCGATGCGCGCGCGCTGTCGAAGCTCACGGCCGCGGATATTCGCGCGTTCATCACGGATCGGCGCACGCGCGGATTGGGCCCGCGCGGCGTGCAGCGTGCGCTTTCCGCGATCCGGAGTTTCTTTCGCCATCTCGCGCGCGAAGGCGTGGTGGACAATCCCGCGCCACGCGCCGTGCGTACGCCGCGGATCCCGCGTACGTTACCCCGGCCGTTAAGCGAGGCCGATGCCGTGCGCGCGATCGAAGATGTCGGCACGCACGATATCGAATGGATCGCGGCCCGCGACACAGCGCTGCTCACACTTCTTTATGGGTGCGGCCTGCGTATCTCCGAGGCGCTGTCGCTGAGGCGCAAGGATGCGCCGCTGCGCGCGTCGCTCTCGATCGTCGGCAAAGGCAACAAAGAGCGCATTGTGCCGGTTCTGCCGGTGGTGCGCGAAGCCATCGATGCCTATGCGGCGAAGATACCGTTCTCCGGTGCGCCCGATGCGCCGCTGTTTCTGTCACGTCGCGGTAAACCCATGAGCGCACGCGAAGCGCAATTGTTGATGCAAAGACTGCGCGGCAGGTTGGGGTTATCTGAGCGCGCGACGCCGCATGCGCTGCGCCATTCCTTCGCGACACATCTTCTGGCCGGCGGTGGCGACCTGCGCGCCGTGCAGGAATTGCTCGGCCATGCCTCGCTATCGACGACGCAGACCTATACCGAGATCGACACCAAGAAGCTGATGGACGTCTACGCCAAAGCGCATCCGCGGGGATAAATTTTCTTTTTCATCCTTGATTGTCATGGCCCGCTTCATGCGGGCCATCTATCTTGTGTTAGTGAATTGGATGGCCCGGACAAGCCGGGCCATGACAAGTAGGGAATAGGGAAAGAAACTAGAACAACGATACAATTCGCCGGTCAGCGGATGCCTTAAGCACGCTCCAGATGCGCCGTTGGTCTTCGCGCGAGCCATTGTCCTCGATCCAGATCTGAAACGCGATAAGCACACGGCGCAGATCGTGATTGGCCACGTTGAGCGCCGAAATCGCAAACGATGTTTCGCGAGCCGCGGCGGCGTCTTCCAGGCTTTTGCGCAGTGCCGCATCGCTGACGCGCGGTGCAAGCTCGACAAACAATGCGCGCATATCCGCATTTTCTGCCGCGCGGATATCGGCGCCGCGTTCATATTCCTTGCCCGCGAATTTCAGCAGCAACGCCATCACCGCAGCAGCGCCTTGCGAGTATTGCGCATTGAGCGCGGGCGCGAGCTGACCCATCAGTTGATCGGCGCTCTTGTTCAAGATGTCCTGCGCGTCGGGTTTCATGCGAGCGCTCCCAGCCGGTCGGCCAGAACCTTGTTGTGATAGGCGAGGCAGT
>CAZCJI010000458.1:0-2522 GCA_964498625.1 uncultured Rhizobium sp. | reverse complement strand
CCCGAGCCGTTGTCGCCATAGACAGGTTTCGGCATGAACGTCGCCGACTTGCCGTAAGCGGCCGCGACCTGGTGGATCACGTATTTGTAGATCTGCATGAAGTCGCCGCACTTGGTGAGCGTGTTGTATTTGAACCCAAGCTCGTGCTGCGCGGATGCGACCTCGTGATGGTGCTTCTCCGGCTGGATGCCGAGATCGCCCATGATCGCGAGCATTTCGCCGCGCATATCCTGTGCTGCGTCGATCGGCGGTACGGGGAAGTATCCCCCCTTCACGCCAGCCCGGTGACCGAGATTGCCGCCCTCATATTCCGTGCCGGTGTTGTGCGAGCTATCGACGGAATCGATATAGTAGAACGCCTTGTTCATCTGTGTGTCGAAGCGCACATCGTCGAAGATGAAGAATTCCGCTTCCGGTCCGAAATAAACCGTGTCGCCGACGCCTGCTGACGCTGTGTATTTCTCAGCCGCCTTCGCGATCGAGCGCGGGCAGCGGTTGTAGCGCTGACCGGTTGTCGGCTCGACGACATCGCAGACGAGGACGAGGGTGGTCTGCGCGAAGAACGGGTCGACAAAAGCGGTATCGCAATCGGGCACCAGGGTCATGTCGGATTCGTTGATCGCCTTCCAGCCTGCGATGGACGAGCCGTCGAACATCGTGCCGTTCGTCAGAAAATCCTCATCGACCATCGACAGATCGAAGGTCACGTGCTGCCACTTGCCGCGCGGATCGCTGAAGCGCAGATCGACGAATTTGATCTCCTTGTCCTTGATGAGTTTGAGGATGTAGTTGGCGTCTTTTTTCTCGGCCATGATAGTTCCTTCGGCTGTTGATCCGGTTTGTTGCTAGATCGCGTTCGCACCGGTTTCGCCGGTGCGGATGCGGATGACTTCCTCGACGTTGAGAACGAAAATCTTTCCGTCGCCGATGCGGCCGGTGCGTGCCGCTTTCTGGATGGCGTCGATGCAGGCCTCGAGGCGCTCGTCGGGGACGACGACCTCAACTTTCACTTTCGGCAGGAAATCCACGACATACTCGGCGCCGCGATAAAGCTCCGTATGACCCTTCTGGCGGCCGAAGCCCTTGGCTTCGGTGACGGTGATGCCCTGGACGCCGACGGCCTGCAGCGCTTCTTTCACCTCATCCAGCTTGAACGGCTTGATAACGGCTTCGATCTTCTTCATGCGAAATCTCCTGACGGCGCTGTTGATACACTGCGGCGCGGTTGGGCGGTGCCACGACTGCATAAAAATCCACCATAATATTCTTTATGCTTTTCAATGGCTTATTTTGAATCCCTTATGTTTTGCTCTGCTTTGCTACTTGAATGATCGTTCTGCTCATAAAATAGGCAATCTTCAGAATTCAAACTGACGAACGCGTTGTCTCTCCGCCGCCTGTCTGCATAAGTGGCGAGATGATCGATCTCCGCCCCAATCCTGTCTTTTCCGCGCTCGGCACAACGATCTTCACCCATATGTCCGCGCTGGCCGTGGAGCACGGTGCGGTCAATCTGGGGCAGGGCTTTCCGGATGAGGATGGGCCGGTCCCGATCCGCGAGGCGGCGTCGCGCGCGTTGCTCGAAGGACCAAACCAGTATCCGCCGATGCGGGGGCGTATCGAATTGCGCAAAGCCATCGCCGCACATGCGAAGCGCTTCTACGGCTTCGATCTCGACCCCGACAGCGATGTCGTCGTCACGTCCGGCGCGACCGAGGCGCTGACAGCATCGATCATGGCGATGGTGGGTGAGGGCGAGGTCGTTCTGATCGAGCCGTCTTATGACTCGTATCGCCCCATTGTCGAAGCGATGGGTGCGACCGCACGTGTGGTGAAACTGGAGGCACCCGACTGGCGGTTGACCGAAGAAGCGGTGCGCGCTGCGCTCACGGCGAAGACGCGCGCGATCCTCGTCAACTCCCCGCTCAATCCGATCGGCCGCGTGTTCGACCGCGAGGAGTTGGAAGCGCTCGCCCGTGTGCTGCGAGACTCCAACGCGGTCGCGATTTGCGATGAGGTCTATGAGCATCTCGTGTTCGACGGCAAGCCGCATATCCCGCTGGCATCGCTGCCGGACATGCGCGAGCGCTGCTTGCGCATCGGCTCGTCGGGAAAGATGTTCTCGCTCACCGGTTGGAAGGTTGGCTGGGTAACCGGGCCGGCCGATCTCGTCGGCGTCGTCGCCAACGCACACCAGTTCGTCACTTTCACGACATCGCCCGCGCTCCAGCTCGGCATCGCCCACGGGCTTGAACACGAAATGGATTTCACGCTGACGCTCACCCAAACGCTTCAGGCCAATCGCGATGTGCTGCGCGCTGGGATAGAGAAGCTCGGCTTCAAACCGCTGGCTTGCGAGGGCTCCTACTTCCTCACCGCCGACATTCGTGGCCTGACCAACGAAGACGACCGCACATTCTGCGAACGCCTTGTCCGCGAGGCGGGGGTTGCGCTCATTCCGCTCAGTCCGTTCTTTACGTCCGGTAATCCGAACCATTTTGTCCGCTTTGCTTTCTGCAAGA
>CAZCJI010000457.1:0-2537 GCA_964498625.1 uncultured Rhizobium sp. | reverse complement strand
TCAACCGCCTCCTCGCAGGACTGAAGAAATGACCATTGGCAATCTCGAACTTTCCATTCTGTGGCCGGCATTCCTCGCCGGCCTGTTGGTGCTGGCCACGCATGTGCCACTGGGCCAGCAGGTGCTGAATCGCGGCATTGTGTTCATCGATCTCGCCATCGCGCAGGTGGCGGGGCTCGGCGTGACGGCCGCAGATGCGCTTGGCTTCGAGCCGGAGGGTTGGCGTGTTCAGGTCGCGGCAGTGAGTGCGGCGTTGATCGGCGCACTTCTGCTTACCTGGACAGAGAAGAAATGGCCCGAGGTGCAGGAAGCCTTGATCGGCGTTCTGTTCGTCGTTGCCGCCTGCATCGAGCTTTTGATCCTCGCCAACAATCCGCATGGCGGCGAGCATCTGAAAGACTTGCTGGTCGGGCAGATCCTCTGGGTCTCGGTGAAAAACCTGATTCCAATCGCCATTCTCTATGCCGTCGCGTTGCTCGTGTGGTTCACGCTGCGCGCACGCATCGGGCAAGCGGGCTTCTATCTTCTGTTCGCGCTTGTCGTCACGCAATCCGTGCAACTCGTCGGCATATATCTCGTCTTCGCAAGCCTGATCGTTCCAGCACTCGCCGCGAAACGCTTTGCGGAGCGAGCCCGTCTCGGCATCGGTTATACTGTCGGCCTCGTTGGGTATGTCGCGGGATTGATCGCATCGTCGCTCTTCGACCTGCCAACCGGCGCCGTGATTGTGGTCAGTCTGCTTGTCACTTTCATTCTCGCGATTGTGATTTCACTCGCCGTTCCTGAAAGACTGCGGGCTGTGACGACGTAAAAAGAAATATACTGCGTAAGAAAAGCGCTGATCGCCTTTTGCGGTCATCGCTTCACTTGCAATTCGAAATTTCGATGCCACGCTCCCCGTCGTTGTACCAACGATGACTTGGGGAGAACTCGATGAAAACGAGACTCGGAATCGCCATTGCTCTTCTTCTGACAACGACGTCCGCCATTGCGGCGGGCTACAAGATCGCACCACTCGTCTCCGATCAGGCGGGCGTTGCGCCCGTTCAGGACGCGGACCTTGTGAACCCATGGGGCCTCGCGCAGGTCGGCGACACTCAGCCTGTCTGGACCTCCGACAACGGCACCAGCAAATCGACCTTTTATGATCGTTCGACGGGCGTTAAGCAGTCTCCCGTTGTGGCGGTGCCGACGTTGCCGACCGGCATCGTTTACACTCCCTCCAGCTTCGCATTCAACGTCACCGAAGGCGCCAACACTGGACCTTGCGCCTTCGCCTTTGCCACGATCTCGGGCGTGGTTTCTTGCTGGGCGCCGTCTGTCGACAACCTAAACGCCATCACGGGTTATGACGGCTCTGCGCAGCACTCGGTCTATACCGGACTGGCGATCGACGGAACCAACAAGCATCTCCTGACGGCGGACATCGCCAACAACCAGGTTCAGATTCTGGACAAAACGTGGAACGTGATCGGGAGCTTTACCGATCCCGAACTTCCAAAAAAATACGCGCCATTTAACGTGCAAGTGTTGAAAGGCAAGGTTTATGTCGCCTTCACCAGAGTGCGCAAAAACCGCTTTAAGCACAAAAAGGGCGAAGGTTATGTCGATGTGTTCGATCTGAGCGGCAACCTTCAGACGCGGCTGATCGCAAACGGCAATCTGGACCACCCTTGGGGACTTGCGATCGCGCCAGCCAGCTTCGGGCAGTTCGCCGGCGATCTGCTTGTCGGAAATTTCGGAGACGGCAAGATCAACGTCTATGACCCCACGACCGGAAGCTTCCTCGGCACAATGCAGGATGCAAACGGCAAGGCGCTGAAGATCGACGGTCTATGGGCGCTCGATTCCGGCCCGGGGGCTTCCAGCGTGCAGTTTTCGTCGGGGCCGGACAAAGAGACACACGGCCTGATCGGCACCATCACGCCGAACTGAGGCATTGAGACAACAGGGCAGATGACGCATTCGCTTGTGTCATCTGCCTCGTGACGCAAACGTCTCAGAGACGGACAGACAAAAAAGCCGCCGAGGCATTTGGCCTTCGGCGGCTTTGATTTGCAGACGCTGGACTACCGGGCAGCCAATTGCACAGGTTGCGGTTCTGGTGATGCGCTATCTTCTGGCGCGTTCACCGCGGCCTGCGCCCCTTTTGGCTTTTCCGGCGGCAACACGCGGATAATCGCCATCATGCCACCGTCCTCATGATCGAGGATATGACAGTGATAGACGAAATCGCCGATATCCGGTCCGCGGAAGTCGAGCTTTACGGTAATGCTCGGGTACGCATGCGAATAATCGCCATCCCAATAGCCAACCTGATGGACATCATACAATTGCTGCTGCTTCTTCGGAATCCGTACGTCGTTTATCGCAGTAACCAGGAAGTGGATCTGGTGCATATGGAATTCATGCACTTCCTCCGTCTGATTTTCGATTCTCCATTCCTCGACCGCACCCTGGTTGGTGATGATCGCGGGAGGGTTGTTGGGATCGAACAGTATCGGCTGCTGCCCCTGCACCGTGATGAAGAAGGCTAC
>CAZCJI010000456.1:0-2558 GCA_964498625.1 uncultured Rhizobium sp. | reverse complement strand
GCAAACTGTTCGGCGAAACTTTGCGCTATCGCGACCGGTTACAGGACCAACTTGGCCTTGGTGACATTCGCACGCTGGGCCCGCATCCTGCTGATCGTGCGAAGACCGATCCCGAAGGCACACTCTGGTCGCGCAATACGGACGCATGCTGCAATTTCCGCAAAGTCATTCCGCTCCGCCGCGCGCTTGAAGGTTTCGTGGCGCAGATCACCGGCCGCAAGCGATTTCAGACGCCTGCGCGTTACGACATGCACGCGGTGGAGGTTTTCGAGGGCCGCTTTCGTTTCAATCCGCTCGCGGATTGGAGCCAGTCCGACTTGGAGGCCTATATCGCCACGCACAATCTGCCGAAGCACCCTTTGGTGGACGACGGCTATCCTTCGATCGGCTGCATGCCATGCACGCGCCGCGTTCAGGCGGGCGAGAACTACCGAGACGGCCGTTGGTCCGGTCTCGAGAAGGACGAATGCGGCATCCACGGTCTCGACGGGGACGGCATCTGATTCTTTCCGATCTGTCCGGAATTGCGTTTCAGTCGTAGTCCGCGCGCCAACGGCGTTCCAACTTCTCATGCCACTCAAATGCCCCATTCCTTGCCCTGCGGTTTATTTCCCGGCGGGAACTTTAGGCGGCGGTGCACCGAAGTTTTAAGAGGCTCGCCGGTACAAAGGATCCAGCGTTATGGGGATCCTGACATGAAATATGCAGTTCTTGGCATTGCATTGGCTTTGAACTTCGGAGCCGACGCGCGCGCGGACAGCCCCAGCGCGACCGCTCCCGGCACGACGGCCAACGATGCACAGGCCCCTGGTCCTCAAGCCTCAGCTGACGGTGCAAGTGCAGCTGCTCCGAGCACGACCGGCGGTGAATCAAAGAGCTCTGATCCTCAGGCCCCTGCGGGCAACGCCATCACAGTCACTCCGGTCGCGAGCGGCAGTGCAGCACAGGCCCCCGGTCCTCAGGCCCCGGCGGACAGTGTTGTTGCGACCGCTCCGGGCACCTCTGGCGACGCATCGCAGGCCCCCAGCCGTTTTGCACTCGAACTCCATGGCGGCACGACCGGTATCGGCGGTCAGGCGGAATTCATCGTCAACGACTATCTCACCGGCCGCGTATCGGGCGACTGGCTCGGTGTCGATGTCAGCGCCAACACGATCAACCTCGACGACGTCAACATCGAATATGCAGGCCGAGGGAACTGGACGACCGTGGGTGCTTTTGCCGATGTGCATCCTTTCAAGAGCGGCTGGTTCTTGTCAGGCGGCGTGTTCCAGGGAAATCGAAACGCGTCGTTTGCCGGCGTGCCGACCCAGAACATCGTCATCGACGGGATGACCTTCACGCCGGACCAGATCGGAACGCTGCACGGCAACGCCAAGCTGCCCGGCACCAGCCCCTTTGCCGGGCTGGGCTGGGACCAGGCCCAGCACCCGAGGCGCGGCTGGACTTTCAGGTTCCTGGCGGGCGCCGCTTTTGGCGGTCCGAAAGTGACTCTGTGGGATGTCGGCCCAAACTCCAACCTTCCGATCGTTCAGCAATGGACACTCAAGGAAGAAGCGGACGCGCAAGATCAGGTCAACGGATACAAGGTTTATCCTGTGGTTCAGATCGGCGTCGGATACAGGTTCTGAGCGACAGGGAAGGAGCGAACTCGATATTGATTGCTTATCGAATCCGGTTCGTAATTTTATGGGGATTGGTGCGGTCGAGAAGACTCGAACTTCCACGCCTTGCGGCGCTACCACCTCAAGGTAGTGCGTCTACCAATTCCGCCACGACCGCACGTCGATGAGAAATCACCGGTAGGGAGCGGGGTTTAGCAATCCGGCCAGCCAAGGGCAAGCGGGTACGGCTCAAGGCTTGGGTTCAAGCGTGAATCGCGTGTCGCCGACCCAGACATAGACCATTCCGCCAAAGGCCGCGCCTTTGCGCGCCAGCCGGATCAGCGCCGAATAGTAGGGATGTTTTTTCCACGCATCGGGATGGTTGGGATCGACCTGCACGATGACGCAGTTCTGATCGCGCCGCTGCACCATGATGAAATGACACCGGTTCGGCTTCCAGGTTTCGTCGATGGATGCATCGACGAGATAGCCGCAGAGGAATTTGCGGCACAACTCCGGCCGCGATTCATAAATCGTACAGCCGTTCGCACAGTGTGGGCATTCCTGATGCGGTTTCTTTTCGAGTGGCGGGACGCCCATCAATGTGCAGCACAACGTGCACTCTCCGCATTCGCGGCCCGGAATGACAAGTTCGCTGCTCACAATGGCCGCTATTTTCCCGACGTTCCCTCCGGAAATCGGATGATCATGCGATAGCAAGTTAGGCTACGCGTCAGAAATTCGTAGGTGGCACCCCAGAGGTAGAGGCGGAAGCGGCGGAAATCGAAGTCGCCGAACTTGCTCACCAGCATCTCTTTGTGCGCGTCGAGGTTCTTCGCCCACTGCACGAAGGTCAGATAATAGCTCCAGGTGTCGTTGAAAATCTCCTCCACCTGCAGCGGCGTCTTGGCGAGCTTGTTGAGGAAATCGTCCAGCACCAGGAACGAGTGATTG
>CAZCJI010000455.1:0-2570 GCA_964498625.1 uncultured Rhizobium sp. | reverse complement strand
TCGCGAACATGATGGCGGCGCTGATCAAGCACGAGCAGATCAAGACCACGCTGCCGAAGGCCAAGTCGCTTCGCCCGGTGATGGAGAAGCTGGTGACGCTGTCGCGCCGCGGCGGTTCCGATCTGCACGCGCGCCGTCAGGCCATCGCGCAGGTGCGCGATCTCGACCAGGTCAAGAAACTGTTCGACGTGATCGGTCCGCGCTATTCGGATCGTCCGGGCGGTTACACCCGCGTTTTGAAGGCCGGGTTCCGTCATGGCGACAACGCGCCAATGGCGTTCATCGAGTTCATCGACCGTGACGTCGATGCCAAGGGCCTGGATTCCGGTCCGGTGACCGTTGGTAACGAGGAAGCAATCGAGGCGTAACGACTGCGTTAGCTTTATGCAATACAAAGGGCGGCTCGGAAGAGTCGCCCTTTTGCGTGGTGGAGTGTGGGAATGAATCGTACGTCATTGATTGCCGCGGCATCTGTCGCCGTTCTGGGCGTCGCCGGTTACGGATTGCGCCTTGCGGCCGCGCCGGCACCGGTCGTGAACAGCCGGCTCGCGACCGAGCGCCCGAGCGCCGTCCCGCAATCGATGGCGCAGGTGCAGTTGACCTTCGCGCCGGTCGTGAAGCGCATCGCGCCTGCGGTGGTGAACGTCTACACGCGCAGCGTCGTGCAGCAGCCGGTCAATCCTTTCTTCAACGATCCGTTCTTCCGCCAGTTTTTCGGCGGCAGCCAGATGCGCCAGCGCGTGCAGCAGTCTCTCGGCTCGGGCGTGATCGTGCGCAGCGACGGCACGATCCTGACCAACAACCACGTGATCCAGGGAGGCACCGATATCGTCGTGGCGCTTTCCGACAAGCGTGAGTTCAAGGCGAAGGTTGTTGTCGCCGATCCGCGCACCGATCTGGCTGTGCTGAAGATCGATTCAAAAGGCGAGACATTTCCGACGCTCCAGTTCGCAGACAGCGACCGCGTGCAGGTCGGCGACCTCGTGCTGGCCATTGGCGATCCCTTCGGCGTCGGCCAGACCGTGACGATGGGCATTGTGTCCGCGCTCGCGCGCACACAGGTAAGCGCATCGGATTATCAGTTCTTCATCCAGACCGACGCCGCCATCAATCCCGGCAATTCCGGGGGCGCGCTGGTGACGACCGACGGCAAGCTCGCCGGAATCAACACCTCCATCGTCTCGAATTCTGGCGGCTCCATCGGCATCGGCTTTGCGATTCCGTCGAACATGGCCAAGCGCATTCTGGAAGGCGCCGGCAGCGGCGGCGTGAAACTCGCATGGTTCGGTGCCGACGGACAGGCCGTGACCAGCGATATCGCGCACAGCATCGGGTTGTCGCGCCCGGGCGGCGTGCTTCTGAAGAATGTCTTTCCCGGAGGTCCAGCGGCAAAGGCCGGGCTGAAGACGGGTGATGTTGTTCTCGCCGTTGATGGCGTACCCGTCGATGACATGCAGGCACTCAACTATCGCATCGCCACGCACAACGCCGGTGATGCGCCGACGATGAAAGTTTCGAGCAACGGGCAAGTGCACGATGTATCTGTGAAGTTGGCGCTGCCGCCGGATACACCGCGCCAGGCAACGACCATCGGTGGTCGCAATCCGCTGACTGGCGCGCGCGTGGAAAACCTCTCGCCTGCAGCAGCGCTCGATCTGCAGCTTGAGCCGACGGAAACGGGCGTCGTCGTGGTATCCGCGGGGCGCTCCATTGCCGCCAATCAGGGTTTCCAGCCGGGCGACATCATCAGATCGGTCAACGGGTCCGCCATCCACAATGTCGGCGATCTCAACCGCGCGCTGACGCAGGCCGATGGTCACTGGGACATGATTATCGACCGCGATGGACGCCGCCTGACCTTGAGCGTGGATGGCTAGCGTCTGCCGCGCGGGCTATGCTCGCGCATGACCGATCTTTTCGAAGCCGGAGGACTGGAGGCCGGAGCACCGCGCCCTCTGGCTGACAGGCTGCGTCCCAAGACTCTTGCCGATGTCGTCGGTCAGGATCATCTGATCGGACCGGAGGGTCCGATTGGGCGCATGATCGCCGCCAACCGCCCGCATTCGATCGTCCTCTGGGGGCCGCCGGGCACCGGCAAGACGACGATCGCGCGGCTGCTCTCGACCGCGTTCAAACTGCATTTCGACCAATTGTCGGCGGTGTTTTCCGGCGTTGCCGATCTCAAAAAAACATTCGAATCTGCACGCCAGCACAGGCGCATGGGGCAGGGCACGCTGCTCTTTATCGATGAAATCCACCGCTTCAATCGCAGCCAGCAGGATTCCTTTCTGCCGGTGATGGAGGACGGCACCATCGTTCTTGTAGGTGCCACGACCGAGAACCCCTCTTTCGAATTAAACGGCGCGCTGCTGTCACGCGCGCAGGTGCTTGTGCTGCGGCGGCTGGACGATGCGGCGTTGGAGTTGCTCATCGAGCGCGCGGAGGAACATTATGGCGAGAAGCTTCCGCTGACGGACGATGCGCGCGCGTCGCTGCGCGCGATGGCGGATGGCGACGGGCGCTATCTCCTCAATCTGGTGGAAGAAATCGCGGCGGTGAAGACCGTGAAG
>CAZCJI010000454.1:0-2589 GCA_964498625.1 uncultured Rhizobium sp. | reverse complement strand
CTCTCCCCCTTAAAGGGGGAGAGGGTTCTCTGTTTTGATGGGTGCGGATTCTTTGACCAGAGCCATCGCGATCAGGCCCACGACCATCGCGACACTCCAATACATAGCGGGCGCGAGCGGATTGCCCGTCCATTTGAGCAGTGCGGTGATGACAAACTGCGTCGAGCCGCCGAAAATCGAAATCGCGAACGCATAGATCAGCGCGACAGCGCCGGAGCGGATCGCGGGCGGCAACGACTCCGTGATCGTGACGATGGCGGGCACGGAGCTGAGGCTCGCCAGCATCACCATCCACGCTTCCGTGCCGTAGAGCACCCAGACGCCGCCGACATGCGCGATCAGCCAGAAGCACGGCAGGATCGAGACGAGCAGCAACACGCCGGGGATGATCATCACCGGCTTGCGGCCGTATCTGTCGGCGAGCCAGCCGCTCAGAACTTCGAAAACGATGGAGAACACGCCGTTCACGATCGTGAGCCCAAACGCGATCATCGCCGACAGCTTCAGCGTGTTCAGCGCATAGGTCGTCATGTAGCCGGTGGTGTAATTGCCGATAGTGCCCGCGGTCAGCATCATCAACCCGAACACGATGATCGGGAGATAGCTGCGCGCAGTGGTGGCGGTTTCGACGACAACGGTCTCAGCGGTCGCGGCGTGGAGCGTCTCCGGCAGAGAGCGGCGCAGCAAGAGACCGAACGGCACGATGCTCGCGCCGATCAGCAGCGCCAAGCGCCAGCCCCAGCTTTCGAGTTGCGCATCGCTGAGCAGGCCCGCGAGGATGACGCCGACGATACCAGCCGCCAGCGTCGCGCAATCCTGCGTGGCGTACTGCATCGAGAGATAAATCCCGCGGCGATGCGGCGGCGCGGCCTCCGCCATGAACGCGGTCGTCGGCCCGACTTCGCCGCCGAGCGCGAAGCCCTGCACCAGCCGGAACAGGATCACGATCGCGGGTGCCGCGACTCCGATGCTCGCATAGGATGGCGTCAGGGCCATGCCGGTGATGCCGATGCCGAGCAGCGTGAAGGTCACAAGCATCGCGGGCTTGCGTCCGATGCGGTCGCCCATGCGTCCGATGAAGAACGCGCCGACGGGGCGCATCACGAAGCCGACGCCGAAGGTCGCCAGCGACGCGAGCAGACTGATCGACGGATCGTGCGAGGGAAAGAACGTGCGCCCGATATAGGTTGAGAAATACGAGAACGTGACGAAGTCGTAGAACGACAGCGCATTGCCGATGAACACGGCCACGACATGGCGAATGGGGATCGCGGGCTTGCTCATGTCTTGCCTCGGCGTTTGAGAATTACGGGCGCGGATTCCGGCAGCCACAGTGCCGCGACGATCCCGAGCAGCACCGCGCCCGTCCAGTAATAGGCCGGCGCCATCGGATTGTGCGTCGCCTTGATGATCCAGGTGATGACGAACTGCGTCGATCCGCCGAACAGCGAGATGGCGAACGCGTACACCGTCGCCACCGCGCCGGAACGGATCCGCGCGGGCAGCGACTCTGTCAGCGCGATCACAACCGGCGCCTGGCAGAAGGAATAGATCACCGCCATCGCGGCGACAAATCCGTAGAGCACGCTCGTGGAGCGGACATGAGAGATCGTCCAGAACGCCGGCACGATCAAAAGAATCAGCAGGAGCGACGGATAGATCATCAGCGGCTTGCGCCCTATGCGGTCGGATAGCGTTCCGGCGACGGGCTGCAGAAGCATCGTGATCGACGCGCTCACCACCGTCGCGCCGAAGGCGACGCTGGCGGACATGTGCAGCGTGTCGAGCGCATAGGTCGTCATGTAGTCCTGCAGATAGGTGCCGATCGAGCCCGTCATCAGCAGCACGAAGCAGAGGACGAGAATCTTGCGGTAGGGTGCGATGCGCGCGCGGAGCGTGAGTGTTCCCGTGGTGGCGTCCGGCGCAAGCGCGGCATCGTCCGCCGCATGCAGCGTCTCCGGCAGATTGCGGCGGATCATCACGCCGAAGGGAACGATGATCACGCCGGCGAGGAATGCGACGCGCCAGCCCCAACTCTGCAATTGCTCGGGGTTCAGAAGATTTGCGAGCGCGACACCGATGATCGACGCGATCAGCACCGCCGCGTTCTGGCTGGCGAATTGCATCGAGCCGTAAAAGCCGCGGCGCTCCTCCGGCGCGGATTCGATCATGTAAGCGGTGGTCGGGCCGATTTCACCGCCGAGCGCGAAACCCTGAATGAGGCGGAAGAACAGGACGATCAGCGGCGCCGCGATCCCGATCTGCGCATAGGACGGCGTCAGCGCCAGCCCCGCCATGCCGACGCCGATCAGCACGAAGGACACGAACATCACCTGCTTGCGGCCGATGCGGTCGCCGAGCGAACCCAGAATGATGCCGCCGAGCGGACGCGTGATGAATCCCGCGCCGAAGATCGCCAGCGAAATCAGAAGCCCCCACTCACCCGCGCTTGGCGGCGTGAAGGTGCGGCCGATGTACACCGCGAAGATCGCATAGGTGAGAAAATCATAGAATTCGAGACCGTTTCCGATCACGACGGCGATGACGTGGCGGACCGGGATGGCGGGTTTGCTCATGAGCTGCCTCGCC
>CAZCJI010000453.1:0-2593 GCA_964498625.1 uncultured Rhizobium sp. | reverse complement strand
ATCCTCTCCGGCGGCCTGCATCCGCATTACCGCGAGACGGTCGAGACCGTCGCCGCGCTCTCGGGCAAGGTCGTACGAGCTCCGGTCACGCCGGGAAGCGCCGAAGACATTGCATCGATGATCGACAGCGAGACCGCCTGCGTCGTGGTGCAGTCGCCGGACGTGTTCGGCATGATCCGCGACCTGAAGCCCATCGCCGAGGCCGCCCACGCCAAGGGCGCGCTGCTGATCGCGGTGGTGACGGAAGTCATGTCTCTCGGCTTGCTTGAGCCACCCGGCCATCAGGGCGCGGACATTGTCGCGGCTGAGGGCCAGAGCATCGGCAACGGCCTGAACTTCGGCGGGCCCTATGTCGGATTGTTCGCGACGCGGGAGAAATTCCTGCGCCAGATGCCGGGCCGTCTCACGGGCGAGACCGTCGATGCCGGTGGCAAGCGCGGCTATGTGCTCACATTGTCCACCCGCGAGCAGCACATCCGCCGCGACAAGGCGACCAGCAATATCTGTACGAATTCAGGGCTTTGCGTGCTGGCCTTCACAATTCACCTGAGCCTGTTGGGCGAGGAAGGGCTGACCCGCGTGGCGCGCGTGAACCACGCGACCGCATCGAAGCTGGCCGACAAGCTGGCGAAGATTGGCGGCGTGTCACTGGTAACATCGAGCTTCTTCAACGAATTCACGGTCAAACTGCCGAAACCGGCGGCGGGTGTTGTGGATGCGCTGGCGGCGAAGAACATCATCGCCGGCGTGCCGGCCTCGCGCCTGCTGCCGCATGACGAGAGCGTGCGCGATCTCCTGATCGTGGCCGCGACCGAAACCTGCACGGATGACGATTGCGACGCCTTCGCCAGGACATTAGCGGAGATACTTTCGCTTGGCCTTTGAGAATTACTATCGCGATAAATTCTATGCAGCGAGAAATGATCTCGCTTCGGATACAGGACCGATGAGAGATCGTCTTGTGAGTGCTTATATCAATTATCTGCACGTCGTTCAGTCGCGATTTCTTGTAGATGAAATGAAGGCAGATTTTGACGAGCTCATGAGGTTGTTGACACAGGTGCAGAATGAGCGGCGAGGAGCTGTTTGGGCATCGACCAGGCAGATGCATTGGACGCAGACCAAGAAGTGCGCGCAGCTGATTGTGAAACTAGCTACAGAAGCTGATCGCCGTTTTATCGGGAGCAAATCAAAATGACGATGAACAATCAGGGCCGCCCGACAGCTCCGGGCACCATCGAAGCAAACGAGTTGCCGACGATCTCCGGCGACCGCGGCCTCGACCACGAAGAGGGTCTGATCTTCGAACTCGGCCGCAAGGGCATGACCGGCGTCGACGTGCCGGACGTGCAGATGAGCGAGACGCGCCTCGGCGGTCAGCGCCGCAAGGGCCCCATCGGTCTGCCGGGTCTGTCCGAACCGGAAGTCGTGCGCCACTATGTGCGCCTGTCGCGGATGAACTACGCGATCGATGCCGGGCTTTATCCACTCGGCTCCTGCACGATGAAGCACAATCCCCGCCTGAACGAGAAGATGGCGCGGCTGCCGGGCTTCGGCGATCTGCATCCTCTCGCGCCCCAATCCACGACGCAGGGCGCGCTGGAGTTGATCTCCGAGTTGATGAAGTGGCTCACCACGCTGACCGGGATGCCGGCGGTGGCGATGTCACCGAAAGCCGGTGCGCATGGCGAATTGTGCGGCCTGCTCGCGATCCGCGCCGCCGTCGAAGCGCGCGGCGAGAAGCGGCCGCGTATTCTGGTTCCGGAATCTGCGCACGGCACCAATCCAGCAACGGCCGCTTTCGCAGGCTTCACGGTGGACGAGGTGCCGGGTACAAAGGATGGACGTGTCGACGTCGCGGCGTTGAAGGCCAAGCTCGGCTCCGATGTCTGCGCGATCATGCTGACCAATCCGAATACCTGCGGATTGTTTGAGCCCGACATCATCGAGATGGCGGATGCCGTTCATGCGGCGGGCGCGTATTTCTATTGCGACGGCGCGAACTTCAACGCCATCGCGGGCCGCGTGCGGCCGGGCGATCTCGGTGTCGATGCCATGCACATCAACCTGCACAAGACGTTCTCCACGCCGCATGGCGGCGGCGGGCCGGGTGCGGGACCGGTGGTGCTGTCGGAGCGGCTCGCGCCGTTCGCGCCGCTCCCGCTGCTTGTCCACGACGCCAGGGGTTTTCGCTATGTCGAAGACCGCGCGGATGCTCCAAAGAGCGCCCACCCGTTCGGCCGCATGTGCGCGTTCCACGGCCAGATGGGCATGTTCACGCGCGCGCTCGCCTACATGCTGAGCCACGGCCGTGACGGTGTGCGCCAGGCGAGCGAGGACGCGGTGCTTTCGGCAAATTACGTTCTGGCGTCCCTGAAAGACGTGATGAGCGCACCGTTCGGCGATGGCCCCTGCATGCACGAGGCGCTGTTCGACGACAGCTTCCTCAACGGCACCGGCGTCACGACGCTCGATTTCGCCAAGGCGATGATCGACGAAGGTTATCATCCGATGACGATGTATTTCCCGCTCGTCGTTCACGGCGCGATGCTGATCGAGCCGACGGAATCGGAATCGAAGGAGTCGCTCGACC
>CAZCJI010000452.1:0-2600 GCA_964498625.1 uncultured Rhizobium sp. | reverse complement strand
CACCTCCGCCGATCTTCTTTCCACCAGCCCCAAACCGGAGCGCTGAACACCATGTCCTGTATCGAAGCACACGGTCTTCGCAAGAATTTCGGCAGCACGGCCGCGCTGGACGGCGTGAACCTGAATGTCGAAAGCGGCCGCATCCTCGGCCTCATCGGTCCCAATGGCGCGGGCAAGAGCACGCTGCTCAACGCCGTGCTGGGCCTCATCCCCTATGACGGCGATCTGAAAGTGCTGGGCCAGAATCCCTGGACCTCGCGCGACCGGCTGATGCGCGATGTCTGCTTCATCGCCGATGTCGCGGTGCTGCCGCGCTGGATGCGCGTGTGGCAGGCGATCGACTATGTCGCCGGCGTGCATCCGCATTTCGACCGCGCGAAAGCCGAAACGTTTCTGGCGCGCACGCAGATCAAGAAGAAGAGCAAGATCCGCGAACTCTCCAAGGGCATGGTGACCCAACTGCATCTGGCGCTGATCATGGCGATCGATGCCAAGCTTCTGGTGCTGGACGAACCCACACTCGGCCTCGACCTGCTCTACCGCAAGCAATTCTACGACTCGCTGCTGAACGACTATTTCGACCGCAGCCGCACGATCGTGGTCACGACGCATCAGGTGGAAGAGATCCAGCAGGTTCTGACCGACATGATGTTCATCAATCACGGCCGCATCGTTCTCAACTGCAGCATGGAAGATTTCGAGGCGCGCTACACCGAACTGACGCCGCGCCCCGAAAATCTCGCCGCGGCGCGCGCCCTGAAGCCCATCAGCGAGCGTCAGGCGCTCGGCCGTTCCATCCTGCTGTTCGATGGCGTGAGCCGGGAAAAACTCAACCCGCTCGGCGATGCCCGCACACCCAGCATCGCCGATCTTTTCGTGGCCGTGATGACAGAGAATACCAGCAAGGGAGCAGCGGCATGAGTGTCGCGTCGGAATCGGTGAGCGCCATGTCCGCGCCAACAACGTCGCACAGCACAAGCCCGTTTGCGTGGTCGGTGCGGCGCGAAGTGTGGGAGCACCGCTCGCTCTATATCGCGCCGTCGGTCGTGGCGTGCCTGGTGCTGCTCGGCTTTCTTATCCGCATCATTCATCTGCCGCAGACGCTGAGCCTCTTGTCGCAGCTCAAGCCCGGGGAGCAAAATCTCGCGCTGGCGATGTCTTTTGTCGTAGCGGCGCTTGCGATCTGCGTGACGGGACTGATCGTGGCGTTCTTCTATTGCCTCGGCGCGCTCTACAACGAACGCAAGGACCGCAGCATCCTGTTCTGGAAGTCGCTGCCGGTATCGAACGCGACGGCGGTGCTTTCCAAGGCGGCCATTCCCCTGCTCGTCCTGCCCGCGATCCTGTTCGTCATCGTAATCGCCGTGCACCTGATCATGCTGGGCGTCGGCACCGCGGCGTTGGCGGCAAGCGGCGCGAATTCCGGCTGGCTGTGGAACGCGTGGCCCATCTTCAAGATGGCGCTGGTGCTTGCCTATGGCCTTGTCTGCATGACGCTCTGGTATGCGCCGATCTATGGCTGGGTGCTCCTGGTGTCGAGCTGGGCGCGCGGCATGCCGATCCTGTGGGCGGTGCTTCCCCCGCTCGGTCTGGTGCTCGCCGAACGGATTGCGTTGGACTCGTCTTATCTCTGGTCGCTTCTCGACTATCGGCTGAACGGCTATCTGCATGAGGCGTTCTATTTCCCTCCGCACCTGCACGGCCACGAAATCGGCGATCCGATTGCTTTGCTCGCGCTCACGCCGGAAAAATTCCTGGGCACGCCCGGTCTCTGGCTTGGAATCGTGTTCGCTGTTGGCTGTCTGGCCGGCGCGATCTGGCTGCGCCGCAACCGCGAACCGATCTGAGCATTCACGGGGAGGAGTGCGGAAGGCCCGGACCTTTGCTGGTTCCGGGCCTTTCGTTATTCCTGCGGGCATGAAACCGCTTTCCCAGGCTTTCTTCGCGCGCGATGTCGATGTGGTGGCGCGGGCGCTGATCGGCGTCACGCTGACATACAAAGGCGCCGGCGGGCGCATCGTCGAGACCGAGAGCTACGATCCGACCGATCCGGCCTCGCACAGCTATGGCGAGCGCCGCACGCCGCGCAACGCCATCATGTTCGGACCGGCGGGATATGCGTATGTCTATCGCATCTACGGCATGTATTGGTGCCTGAACTTCACTTGCGGCCACGGCAGCGCGGTGCTGATACGCGCGCTCGAACCGGCGATGGGCCTCGCGCGCATGCGCACACGCCGCGGCACGGAGGAGGACGCTCTGCTCTGCGCGGGACCGGGGCGGCTGTGTGAGGCGCTCGCCATCACCGGCGCGGACACAGGACGCGCGATCACCGCGCCGCCCTTCGCTCTGTCGCGCGATGGCGCGCGCACACGCCCCGCGATCGTCAGCGGCGTGCGTATCGGCCTGACCAAAGGTGTCGAGGCGGAGCGCCGCTATGGGCTCAAGGACAGCGCGTTCCTGAGCAAGCGGTTTTAATCCGCTCAGTAGAAGAACTGCTGCAGCTGCGCCACGCCATTGGGGCCGCCGAAAATCCATCCCATCCGCTTGGCAGGATTGATACGGGGCCTGACGCTCAACGCCACATCCACCGGCACTTT
>CAZCJI010000451.1:0-2601 GCA_964498625.1 uncultured Rhizobium sp. | reverse complement strand
TGGATCGCGTTCCTGACAGTCAGCGAGCTTGCCCGGCAGCGAGGCGCCGTCGAGTGCGCCCTTGCGCCGCGTGAGCTCGCGGGCCTTGCGAGCGGCCTCGCGCGCCAGTGCGGCTTCCATCACCTTGCCGACGACGCCCTTGGCTTCGGCAGGGTGCTCTTCGAACCACCGGCCAAGCTTTTCGATCACCACGCTTTCGACGACGGGCCGAACTTCGGAGGAGACAAGCTTATCTTTCGTCTGAGACGAGAATTTCGGATCGGGCACCTTCACCGAGAGCACGCAAGTCAGGCCCTCGCGGCAATCGTCGCCGGTCAGCGCGACCTTGTCGCCTTTCTTGGAACCCATGCTCTCGTCGGCGTACTTCGTCACCACGCGGGTCAGCGCGGCGCGGAATCCGGCCAGATGGGTGCCGCCATCGCGCTGCGGGATGTTGTTGGTAAAGCAGAGCATGCTCTCGTGGTAACTGTCGTTCCATGTCAGCGCGCATTCGACGGAGATATTTTCCCGCTCCACCGCGATGTTCACCGGTTGCGGGATCAGCGCGTTCTTGGTGCGGTCGAGATATTTGACGAACGCTTCAAGCCCGCCTTCGTAGTGGAGCGAGACTTCCTTTTTCTCTACGCCCCGCTTGTCGCTCAGAATGATCGTCACGCCGGAGTTCAGGAACGCCAGTTCTCTCAGGCGATGCTCCAGCGTTGCGTAATCGAACTCGGTCTTGGTGAAGGTCGCGGACGAGGGCAGGAAGGTGACCTCGGTACCCTTGCGGCCGTGGGCGTCGCCAACAATGGCGAGTGGCGCCAGTGCCTCTCCCATCGAAAAGCGCATGTAGTGTTCTTTGCCGTCGCGCCAGATGCGCAGGTCGAGCCATTCCGACAGCGCGTTCACGACAGAGACGCCGACGCCGTGGAGACCGCCGGAGACCTTGTAAGCGTTCTGTTCGAATTTACCGCCAGCATGCAGTTGGGTCATGATGACCTCGGCAGCGCTGACGCCTTCTTCGGCATGGATACCGGTGGGGATACCGCGCCCGTTGTCGCGCACGGTGCACGAGCCGTCGGCGTTCAGGATCACGTCGATGCGGTCGGCGTGGCCCGCGAGCGTCTCATCGATCGCGTTGTCCACGACCTCGTGCACCATGTGATGCAGGCCCGAGCCGTCATCGGTGTCGCCGATATACATGCCCGGCCGCTTGCGCACGGCGTCGAGGCCCTTCAGCACCTTGATGCTGTCGGCGCCGTATTCGTTCGGATTGGGGAGAGCGGGAGAAGACATGAGAACCTGACTCTAGATAAGACGCGGTTGCGAATCCGCAACCTCGAAAAGGTCGGCCCGACCGCGCAAGGCCGAGAACATCTCCATATCCGTGCCGGTCATCCATGCCTGTGCGCCGAGTTCCAGGATTTCGTTGAACAGAGCCGCGCGACGCGTGATATCCAGATGTGCCGCAATCTCATCCAGCAGCAGGATCGGGCAGAGGCCATCGCGCGCGCGGGAGAGTTCACGCGCATCGGCGAGCACGATGGAGATCAGCAATGCCTTCTGCTCGCCAGTGGAGCATTCGCGCGCATCGGTGCGCTTCTGCGTGTGGCGAACGGCCAGATCGACCAGGTGTGGACCAACTGTCGTGCGGCCCGACTCGGCATCGCGGACGCGCGCGCGCGCAAGACATTCCCCCAGCGTCTCATCCGTGTCGTCACTGTCGAGAGAAAGATGCGCCGCGGGAAACGCACCAACCCGTTCGGCCAGTGCACTGTTGAGCCGCGCGACGGTTTCCCGGCGCGCCTTCGCCATGGCGAGGCCAGCCTCGACCATCTCGCTTTCGAGGCCGTCCAGCCAGGCCGGATCGCGCGGGCCGTATTTCAGCAGACGCGCACGCTCGCGCATCGCGGTCTCGTAGTGTGTTGCCGCGCGCGCGTGACCGGCGTCGAAGCCGAGCACGAGGCGGTCGAGAAATTTGCGCCGGCCGCTCGCGCTTTCGATGAACAGGCGATCCATCGCCGGCGTCAGCCAGAGCATCTGCACCACATCGCCGAGATCGGCAGAGGATTGTGCTGCGGCGCCGTTCAGGCGCACCTGGCGGCGTTCGTTGCCCTGTGAGGATATGAGGCCTGTTCCGATGTCATAGGGCTCGCCTGCGCGCGTGACCGTCGCCGCCACGGCCCACAACGCTTCCGAGATTGCGGAAGGGCCTCTGCGCGTGTGCTCGCCAAGCTTTGCGCCGCGCAGGCCGCGTCCCGGTGACAGCAGCGAAATCGCGTCGAGCAGATTAGTCTTGCCCGCGCCGTTGGCGCCAGCGAGTACAACCGGCGCGCTACTGGCCGCGATCTCGACGCTGGCATAGGAACGGAAATTGGTCAGGCGCAGCCGTGTGACGGAAAGCATGCCTTCCTTTCCCGCCCGCTCAGGCGCGGGGGAATTCTGCATGTCCGTCACGCTGTTCAAACTCAAACCCGCATCGGCATGAGGACGTAAAGGGTTCTGCTGTCCTCGGTGTCCTCGATGATCGTCGGCGAACCCGCGTCCGAAAGCAGGAAACGGACTTCCTTGCCCACGATCTGGTTGGTGATGTCGAGCAGATAGCGTGCGTTGAAGCCGATC
>CAZCJI010000450.1:0-2602 GCA_964498625.1 uncultured Rhizobium sp. | reverse complement strand
CCGGACAAGCTCATCCGGTCCTATGGCGTGCCAGCCCCGACGCCCGCGTTCGTTTACAATGCGGTTGGAAAGAAGCCCTTGCCGACCAAGGACGCTATCGTTGCCGATACCGTCGATTCCATAGCGGCGCGCTTCAATCTCCGCTATCGGGACCAGAAATGGCTCGATGCCACGGCGCAATTGCTCGCCGACGACGCCGAAGCCCTCAACAAGTTTGTGGAAGGCGACATGACGGTGTTCTCATCGACCCAGTTCAACCAGCTTGGCGGGATATCCGCCCTTTCGCAGTTCGATTCCCGCGACGATGTGTTTGAAGCGCTGCGACAGTCGTTGCTTGTTCGTCAGTCGCTCATTGCCGCATAATCTATGATGACCATCACAACCACAAATGGAACAAACTTCTTCTCTTCCGGCCTTCGCCAGAAGGTCGATCAGTTGATGAACATTCTTTACGCCGGTGGCGTGAATAACCCGATGGATTCCATCGAGCAGATTTCATATCTGCTGTTCCTTCGGTTGCTCACAGAGAAAGATGAAGTCCTTGCCACCGTGGACAAAAGATACGTGCGCATCTTCTCTGGTAAGTGGGCACGGTTTTCATGGGGTAATTTCGTCACGCTTACGGGAGACAACCTCTTCAACGCCGTGCGCGATGCCATCGAAAGCCTCCATGAACTTCCCGGTCTTACCGAAACCGGCAAACTTCTCTTCAGCCGCGCAACTCTGAAGATTTACGACCGCCCCACGCTCCGGGCTGTCATTCAGGGCATTCACGGACTCGATCTTGCCGCCCACAATGGTCAAGACTTCAAGGGCGACATGTATGAGCACCTTCTAAGCAAGCTCTCAGCGTCCGGCACCAACGGTCAGTTCCGAACCCCGCGCCACATCATCGACCTCATCACCACGCTAGTGAATCCGCAGCCTGGACAACGAATCTGCGATCCTGCTTGCGGCACCGCTGGTTTCCTAATTTCGGCTTTTACTCACATCCTGCGCCAGCACACCAAGCCCGCCGATCTCAAACGTGGGTTGGTAGACGGTGCGCTGCTCAAGCCTGCGCAATGGAGGTTCTTGGAAGAACAAGCGTTTATTGGTTTCGACAACGATGCCAACATGGTGAAAATCGCAATTCTCAACCTCTATCTGCACCAGTTAGAGAAGGCGCGCGTATCCATAAAGAACGCGCTCACAGAAGGATTTGGCGGCTCCTATCCCGGTCAGCGGTTTGACGTGATCCTCGCCAATCCACCTTTTGCTGGAAAGGTCCAGGACGAAAGCATCCTGTCGGACCTGAATTACAAATTGAATACGCGGGCGACCGAACTACTTTTTCTCAAGTGGTTCATTGACCACCTTGCGGTGGGCGGTTACGCCGGTGTCATTGTGCCCAGTGGCGTTCTGTCTGGGTCCAACAAGGCCGCGAAGGGTTTGCGTGAATTGCTGCTGACCGAATGCGATTTGCAAGCTGTGATCGGCATGCCGAGTGGAGTTTTCAAGCCTTATTCCGGCGTTGAGACGGCCGCCCTTATATTTCATAAGGGGAAACCGACACAGAGTGTCTGGTTCTACGACCTTACGGCTGACGGCTTCAGTCTCGACGACAAGCGGACACCGATCGAGGCCAACGACATTTCCGACGTGCTTGCCAAATGGCCGAACCGCGAGGAGGGCCCGAACAGCTATCAGGTGTCTATCGAGAAAATCCAAAAGAACAATTGGAGTTTGGCTGGTGGCCGTTACAAGCTCATTGCCGCTCAAACGACCAACCATGATTCTCCCAGAGACATTCTTGCCGACGTGCTCAAGCTCGAAAATAAAATCATCCAGTGCGGTGAAGCGCTTCTAGCGCAAATCGGCGAGAAAAAATGAAACACTGGACGACCAAACCATTGGGAGCGGTTCTTCAGATTAGCCGCGAGCGCATTGAGCCAACTGAGCATCCCGACACGTTATTCAACTATGTGGGATTGGAAAGTATAGAAGGACACAGTGGCAAGCTGCTGCCTTACAGAGCGACACCCGGCGCAGAAATCAAGAGCACGAAAAACGTCTTTCACCGTGGCGAAATCCTTTATGGCAAGCTTCGCCCTTACTTGAATAAAGTTCATCTCGCGGATGAAGACGGTATTTGTTCTACCGACATCTATGTTCTTCGACCCCAGCAACGACAGATTCATCCGTCGTTCGCCGCAAACTATCTTCGCTCACCGTCAGTCCTCTCAGTTGTATCGAATGCAATGGCCGGCGCAAACTTGCCGCGCATCGGGCAAGAAGCCTTGCTGGGCATTCCCGTTCCTGTGCCGCCATTCCAAGAGCAGGAGCGAATCGTGAGGCTGTTGGATCAGGCGGATGACATGCGGAGGGTCCGCACCCGAGCCGATGGCCGCACCGCTAGTTTGGTTGCGGCTCTTTTCGACGAGACATTTGGCGACCCGGCTACGAATCCGAAAATGTGGCCGATCCGTCCGGCTGGAGAGCTAATGGCCGCTTGCGACTACGGCACGAGTCAAAAAGCAAACGGAGCCAGTCGAGGTATCGCTGTCTTGCGAATGGGAAACGTGACTGCGCGGGGCGAATTGGATCTCAGCGATCTTAAGAC
>CAZCJI010000449.1:0-2605 GCA_964498625.1 uncultured Rhizobium sp. | reverse complement strand
CGATGGCCGCGAAATTCGGCACAACCGATGCCATCGATCCGTCGCAGCCGCTGACCCCGCAGGTGGAAAAGATCGCAGGCAAAGGCGCCGATGTGATCTTCGAATGCGTCGGCGCGCCGGGCATGATCGGGGCCGCGATGATGGAAGCGCCGCGGGGCGCACGCATCGTGGTCGCCGGCGTCTGCCAGCAGCCCGACACGATCATGCCGCTGATCGGCATCATGAAGGAGATCAATCTGCAATTCGTGCTCGGCTATCGCCCGGCCGATTTCGATTTCGTCATCGGCATGATCGCGACCGACCGCATCGATGTCAGTCCCATGATCACCGATATCGTGACGCTCGAGGAATTGCCGCCGGCATTCGAGGCGCTGCGCAAGCCCGCGCACCAGTGCAAGGTGATGCTAGAGAACTAGCTTCGCTGTCATTCCCGGCGAGCAGCGCAGGGACACATGCGCTGCGAGGGAAGGGAACCCAACTTCGGAACTTGATACGAACCCAATAAAGTTGGATCCCCTTCCCTCGCGCTCAGCTTCGCTTCGCGCTCGCCGGGGATGACAGGTGGAGTTACGGTCCTATCTTATTCTCTGGAATGTTGTCCCACGCCGCGCGGCGCGCGTCGTCCGGCCCGTCCACGATATGCGGATCACCATCGCCGAAGATCATGGTGGCGCGTTTGGTCGCGTCATAGCGTGGCCAGCCTGGATCGCCGCTGCGCGCGAACGCGATCCAGCAATCCATCATCGCCGCGGCGAGCGCATCGGCGTTCGCGCCGCTGCCGAAGAACAGGCCAGCGCGTTTTTCGTTGTGGGTGCCGAACACGAAGCCAAGCTCCAGCGCATGGCACGATCCGAGCACGCCTGCGAGAAGCGGCGAGCGCCAGTCGAAGCGATAGAGATAGACCGGCGCATGCGCGCTCTGCGCCTCCAGCAACCGCGACGCGGGCACCGCAAACGTGTGATCGGTCATGATCGCGTTCCAGCGTTCGAACGCCGAGCCTTCATAGGCCGCGAGCAGCGCATCCGCGCGGTCTTCGCCGACGAGATTGGTGGTGTAATGGCGCAGCTTGTCGGCGCCCATCAGCCGCATCTTCGGTCGCGCGGCGGTGAACAACTTCCATTCCTCCATCGTCGTGCCGGTGAGTATGGGAGCGCCCGCCGCCGAGCCGTTGCGGATATTCTCGATCGGGCGCACGGGCAGCAGCGCTTCGTCGATGGTCGGCGCGAACGGCATCCCGCCGCTGCGGGCTTCCGCGATGATCTCGGCCTGCGCTTTCAGGATCGCCGTGTGCGGCAGCGTCATCAGGGCCGCGGGATCGCGCGTGCCGAGCTTGTCGAACAGAAGTGCCGCGACCCTGGCCGACGACTCGCGCCTGCGCCCGATATGTCCCGCGCCCGATTGCGGAATAACCTTGTGGAAGAGTCCTTTCGCCGCGTTCATGCCGAGCAGCGCGCCGACGCTCATCCCGCCCGCCGATTCGCCGAAGATGGTGACGTTGCCGGGATCGCCGCCGAACGACGCGATGTTTTCCTTCACCCAGCGCAGCGCCATCACCTGATCGCTGAGTCCTTCAGTGCCGGCGCCGGGAAGTTTGCCGTCGGTCGCATCGCGCAGATTGAGAAAGCCGAGCGCGCCGAGGCGATAATTGATCGTCACCACCACCACGTCGCCGCGGCGGCTCAGATATTTGCCGTTATAGGTGCCGAGGCTGCCCGCGCCGGTCACGAACGCGCCACCGTGAATCCACACCATCACCGGCCGCTTGCCGTCGAGCGATGGCGTGGTGACGTTCAGATACAGGCAGTCTTCCGATTGCTCGCCCGGCGTGCCGCCGATCAATGCTTCGGCCGCGCTCTGCACCTGCGGCGCGATGTTGCCGAAGCGGGCGGCGTCCCGCACGCCGCTCCACGGCTCCGCCGCGTCGGCTGGCCGCCAGCGCAACGCGCCAACCGGCGGCTTCGCATACGGAATCCCGTTGAAGCGCAGCACGCCGTCCTTGGCGAGGCCTTCTACCTTCCCTTGAAAAATTTTCGCGATCACAGGCAGACCTTAACGAATTGCTGAGGCTGAACGGAGCATAACGGCGGCTGGTGTCCCGATTCCGAAATTCGCCACTTCCGGATATCGGGTTCTATGCGAATTTCGGAATCGAAAGGACACTAGCAAATTATTGAATCGTAGTGTCGCTTTGGGGTTCGAAGTTCGCAAGGCGCTCGATATCGGCAATTGGCGAACTCCGAACCCCGCGACACTACCAGGGGAAAGTCATGGCCCTTGCACAAGCGCTGACGCTGGACCACCGGCAGATGAGCGGCTTGCCCGCCGCCCTCAACGCGCATGCCGAGTTACAGGGCTGGCCGTTCCGCTGTGATCCGGATCGCAAATTCGAAAACCCCGAACTCGCCGCGCTGTGCGAATTGTGGATCGCGAAAGCGAAAGGCGATATTCCACCACGTGCCGCGTTCGACATGCGCGCGCTCAAGCCGTTCGTGCGCAACGTCTTCATTCTGGAACGTGTTGGTCCAAAGGGCGTGTGGCGTTATCGCTTCCGCCTGTTCGGCTCGCAGCTGACGCAATTGTTCGGCGAACACACCGGCCGCTGGCT
>CAZCJI010000448.1:0-2613 GCA_964498625.1 uncultured Rhizobium sp. | reverse complement strand
GGATTGACCAGCGGCATCGGCAACGCCGTGTTCAACAAGGACGATGGATTGACCATCGTCGTCGACAACGGCTATTCGGCCGCGACGGGCGGACAGGATATTCCCTCTTCGCTGGCACCCAATCAAAGTCGCAGCACGAAGCATGCAATCGAGACCGCCGTGCGCGGCGTTGGCGTGACATGGGTAAAATCGCTCGACAACACCTACGATGTGCGCGGCATGCGCGACGTGCTGCGTGAGGCGCTGACATCGAAGGACAAGGGCCCCAAAGTTGTCATCGCCCAATCCGAATGCATGCTGAACAAGCAGCGTCGTATCCGACCCTTGTTCAACAAGGCTGTGAAAGAAGGCAAGCGGGTCGTGCGCGAGCGCTTCGGCGTGGATGCCGAGACCTGCACGGGCGATCATGCCTGCATCCGGCTTTCGGGTTGTCCGTCTCTGACAATCAAGCCCAACCCTGATCCCCTGAAGATCGATCCGGTCGCCCATGTCGACAATTCCTGCGTCGGCTGCGGGCTGTGCGGCGAGGTCAGCCACGCGGAAGTACTTTGTCCCTCCTTCTACAAAGCGCAGATCGTGTTCAACCCGACCGCTTGGGACCGCTGCGCTGATTGGTTGCGCGGGCGCGTGATTTCGTTCCTGCAGTCCCGCAGCGAACGCCGGATGACGCGGCAGGCATACTGACGATGGCCACGCAGCGCCTCACCGTTGCGATCCTGGCCCTGGGCGGTCAGGGCGGCGGCGTCCTGTCGGACTGGCTCATCGCGGTTGGCGAACGCAATGGCTTTTATGCGCAGGCGACCTCGGTGCAGGGCGTGGCGCAGCGCACCGGAACGACGGTCTATTATCTGGAGTTCATTCCCGAGGAAGCCGTCCCGAACGGCGCGCAGCCGGTGTTGGCATTGATGCCGGCGCCGGGCGATGTCGATATCGTGATTGCGTCCGAGTTGATGGAGGCGGGCCGCGCAATCCTGCGCGGGTTCGTCACGCCCGGCCGCACGGCACTCATCACATCAACGCATCGCATATATGCGATATCCGAGAAATCGGCGGCCTCCGGCGGTCTTGCGGACAGCTCCAAGGTTCTGGAGGCGGCCAAGCAAAACGCGCGATCGCTCGTCGCGTTTGACATGGGCGAAGCGACGGATCGTACGGGATGCGCAATCAGCGCGGTTATGCTGGGTGCAGTTGCGGGCGCGAATGTGTTGCCATTTTCCTGCCTGCAATACGAACAGGCGATCCGCGCGAGCGATATCGCCGTGGATGCGAATCTTGCAGGATTTGCGGCGGGTTTCGACGCCGCGAAACGTATCTCTACGAGTGGACCGGTTGCCGAAATTTCTGAGCCGCCGGAGCCGGTGTCAAAGAACGGACAGCGGTTGCGCGCGCGTGTCATGACAGAACTTCCAAAACCGGCGCAGGCAACAGCTTTGGAGGGCGTGCGCCGGCTGATGGACTACCAGGATGCGGATTACGCGGCGCTGTACCTGGATCGTCTGGCGGCCATCACGCCGCTCGACGTTGCGGATTGGGCGCTCACGCGCGAAACCGCGCGCGCTCTGGCCGTGTGGATGTCCTACGAAGACGTGATGCGTGTGGCGCAACAAAAAGTGCGCCACCGCCGGATGGATAGCGTGCGTGCCGAGATCAATGTCCGGCCCGACCAGTTGCTGCACGTCACCGAATACATGCACCCGCGCTGGCAGGAGCTTTGCGATACGCTGCCGGCGTGGCTGGGCGCACGCCTCTTGCGTAGCGCCTCTCTGAAACGCCTGCTGGCGCCGTGGTTCGAGAAGGGACGCCATGTTCGTACCACAAATATAGGCTGGTTTTTTGTTTTGAGCCTTCTCGCATCGCGGCGGCGCGCGCGGCGCAGGACGCTTCGCTACGCACAGGAAAACGCGCGCATCGAAGCGTGGCTCAACGCCATCATGGGTGCCGCGTCTATCGATCGCGGTACCGCGCTGGAACTTGCGAAATGCCAGAACCTCATCAAAGGCTATGGAGAGACGCACGAACGCGGTCTGCGCAACTTTACGATGATCATGAGCGCGTATGGAAAACTCCGCGGATTGTCGACGGCTGCGGAAGCATTAAGCGCTCTGCGGAATGCAGCATCCAATGACGAGAGCGGACACGCTTTGGAACGTGCTTTGGAAGACCTCGGCTATTCGATCGAGGAGACATCGGTCGGCGCCAAAAGGTGGCATTAAAAACCTGCCTTAGGTTGGCGCCGCGGGAACACACTGGCTGGCTGTGGACGCAGTACACGGCGAACCATGCTCCGCCTGATTTTCCCAATAACAGGGAAAAATACAGGGAAAACTCGAATAAGTAGCTCTATCGGCGCGTTTGATGAGCGATTTTCGTAGTATTTGCAGCGTTTTTCGATGGTTTCGCTAAATCTCGAAACAGGGAATTAAATTCGGGATAACAGGGAAAAATAAGAAAATAACAGGGAAAAAACAGGCTCCGCGGAATCGCAACAAGGGCTCCTTTCCGACACGCATAGTAGCGGGCAATTTTTGCGTACTCGCGGGCGACTTGCTCCGGTCCATTAAGGGCATCGTGCGGCAGCGGTGCTGCATAGGGCAGCGGTGTGTTCAAAAACGT
>CAZCJI010000447.1:0-2615 GCA_964498625.1 uncultured Rhizobium sp. | reverse complement strand
ACGAGCGCCACGCGGAGGTACGAAAACCCAGGGTTCGTGCGGGGTTTCCCGGCTTCACATTCCCGGCCCATGTAGCTGCCGGGGAGCGTTCTGACCCCCGCTTCGCGCCACAGCCTGAGGGCGGTCTCCTCGCCATTTCCGACGTCCAGCCAGAGAAAAAATCCGCCCTCGGGCACGCGGAAACCGGCGCGGTTGCCGAGCATGCGGCGGGCGAGTTCGAACTTCTCGGCATAGGCGGCGCGGTTGGCCGCGACATGGGCGTCGTCGCGCCACGCAGCCGCCGACGCCGCCATGATCGGCATCGGCACCTGCGGGCCCGCGTAGTTGCGGAAGGCGCGAAACTTCGCCATCAGCGCGGCATTGCCCGCGACGATACCGGAGCGAAGACCTGGCTGCCCGGAACGCTTCGACAGCGAATGGAAGGTGAGCAGCCTGTCGAATGGCGCGCCACGCACGGTCAGCGCTCCGACCGGCGGCGTGTTCAGATAGATGTCGGCGTAACACTCATCCGCGAACACCGTGAAATCGTATTGATCGGCGAGCTCGAACAGCGAACGCCAATACGCTTCGCTCGCGACCGCGCCTTCCGGGTTGGAAGGCGAGCAGATATAGGCTGCGGACGCACGTTCCAGGATATTCTTCGGCAGCGCGGCGAAATCGGGAAGGAAGCCGCTTGCCGCATCGGCGCGCACGAACACCGGCTCAGCGCCACACGACAGGATCGCCGCTGCGTAGCATTGATAGAAGGGGTTCGGCAGAAGGATCACCGGCCTGCTACCTGCTTTCGTTTCCGGCGTGACGATGAAGGGTGCGAGGAACAGGCCCTCGCGCGTGCCGTTGAGCGGAAGGATTTCTTTTTCCGGATCGGCGTCGACGGCGAAGCGCCGCCTGATCCAGCCTGCAGCCGAGTTGCGCCACACCGGCGTACCGTTGATCGGCGGATATTCGCCGAACTCGGCTGCATGCTTGTTCAGCGCTTCCATCACGAAAGGGGGCGTCGCGCCGCGCGGGTCGCCGATAGCGAGCGAGATTGGCGTCTGTCCTGGCTGATGCGGATCGAGAAGCGTAGCCAGCATCGCAAACGACGACGGCGGCAATTGAGAGAGACGGCCTGGCAGCACGATGAGGAATCCTTCGACGCGAAAGAATCCTAAGACGCGCGCCGCGAAACAGCCAGCGCACAACGCATGCAAAATTTTTCTAGACGGCCTGCGCCAATGCCGGGCGTTCGCAGGCGAGAAGCTCGTCGCGATAGAATTCCAGATGCGAATAGGCACCCAGCATGCGATCCAGCCGTGCAATGTGCTCCGCGGTGAAATAGCGGGCGCCGCGTCCTTCCTCGCCCTTGTTGTAGCGGCAGAGATCGCGCTCGCTCCACGCCTTGTCCAGCGCGGCGCGGCAATGCGCAGGACTGCGCGGCAGCCGTACGTGGGAAAGTGCGCTGGCCAGTGTGCGCACGGGATCGGTCTTGAATTCGCTATAGCTCAGGATCAGGGCGCGGTCGGGCTTTTCGTCCTCATAGCGAACCCAGGTCGCAAAGAAACTCGCATACCAGGGACCCAGTATATCGATCAGGAAATCCGCCTTTGTCTGTGCGGGCAACTCTGGAAAATTCTCCGGGATGAGACAGTTCAATCCGTCTTTGCGCGACTCCGGATCGGATTCGAGCATGTCCCAATAGGACGCCAGCATGTCGGGAATGCTGCGCATCATCACGACCGGGCGGATATTGAAGGCTTCCAGGAATCCGATATTCGCCGGCAACGCCTGCATATGGACATGGGCGACCATGACGTGCGGTGTCACCGATCCGGCGTAGTAGCCAATGAAGGTCGGCAGATAGAGCTGCGCGTCGCGTCCACCCTGCGCATGGACTGCGCGCACGAGTTGTCCGTCCACCGCATAAAAGACGGCAGTACGAAAATACGTGCCGGCGGCCTTTGGCGGGAAACACAGCATCACGACCGGCCGCTGCGCACCCAGCGTCTGAAGATGGCGCAGCAGATCGCCTTCAAAACTGCCGTCCTGATTGGGCTGCCTGAAGACGGCCTCAAGGCTCTCGCTCGTGATCTGGACCATGCGATCCAAGCTAGGCTGTTATGGTAAATGAGCGGTTAGCGCGAGCGTGTCCGGCGTTGACCGGCTGCCTCCCGCATGGGAAGTGAAGGCATGGCGAAATCCTGCGATGTGATCATCGGCGGCGGCGGTATGGTGGGCCTGACGCTCGGCCTTGCGCTGGCGCAAGGCGGCCTGAAGGTCGTCGTTTGCGATCCGATGCCGAAGACCGCCGTCCTCGATGCGAAGTTCGATGGCCGTGTGACGGCGATCGCCTATGCGGCTGCACGCATGTATCCGGCGCTGGGTGTGTGGGATCAGCTTGCGCCCGACGCGCAACCGATCGAGGACATTCTCGTCACCGACGGCGCGCCGGAACGTGCGCCATCGCCATTCTCGCTACATTTCGACGGTTCGGAAGCGGGCACGCCGCTCGGCCACATCGCGGAGAACCGACACATTCGCGCGGCGCTGTTTGCAGCGGTCGAGAAAGCGCCGAACCTGGAACTGATTTCGCCCGCGGCGCTCAGCGATCTCGTTGCTGACACACACGCGATCAC
>CAZCJI010000446.1:0-2617 GCA_964498625.1 uncultured Rhizobium sp. | reverse complement strand
CAATCCCAAACCGCGTGGGATAGTTCAGCGGCTTCATGTCGATCAGATTGAGAATATCGGGCATCGCGCCGCTGACCCGCGCACTGAAATCACCGGGAGATGCGGGCGCCGAAAGATTTGGGATGACGGCGTGACCTTGCGAAACCGTAAGCGCTCCGATCCGCGCACTGGCAATATCCGCGCTAAAGGCATTGCCGGTCAAAGTCGCCGTTCCCCGCGCTTGCGTCAGATGCGTTAATCCGGAGATATAATTCGCATCCACGCCGCTTAGAGGGATCGTGACTTTCAACGCCCCATCGGGAAGAGCCGGTTGATCCAGAACTCCCGCGGGCATATGAGCTTCGAAGGTAACTGGCCCCAGCGCGCCCGCCGGCATGTTCTTGTCGATCCAGAAACGCGCACCCGCACCCACGGAAAGCGGCCAATAACGCAACAGATCGCGAATACCCAGCGCCGACAACTGTCCCTTGGCCTCAACTGCCGGAGATTCCCCCGGAACCAGCGTTACTTTCGCCGCCGCCTGCAGGGATAGCGGTGCTCCCGCGACATCGAGATGATCGAGAACGATATCCTTCGTCGCAAACAGATAGCGTCCCCTGAACGCTATTGTTCTGAGCGAAACCGGGCCCACCAAAACACCAGGCAAATTCAATGCGATCTTGTCGATGGTCGTTACGAACAGCACTTGCGAAAACGCTTTGTTCTGGTCTCGAACGAGATCGGCTTGCGCCGTCAGATGTGCGGCCGCGCCTTCCGCATCTATCGTGCCGTCGTCGATCAGAACTCGGCCTGTCGTTCCGTCATAGCGGCCGACAATTTCAGCGTCCTTGAGCTTCACCAGGCCGCGCGGCAAGCCGGATACTTCCAAAGTTCCTCTGGCGCCCACTCCAAAATCTGCGCTGAGCAAATGCACGCCCTGGAACGTAAAGGAAGCGGACATATCCACGGTCAGCCCGACGCCCTTGATGCTCGAGAACGCTTTTCCGTTCGCGCCCAGCGCGTGCAGATCAAGCCCCTTTAGCGCTACCACGCCTTTGACCGGCCCCTTGTTGGGAGGCAACGTGAACTCACCTGTGACACGTGCGGGATGACCGGAAATCTCTAGCGCCGCGTCCAACGATGCGCTCAGTTTTTCATCGACCGTCGCAATCCGAAAATTGGCATCGGGCGCCACAAGAAACGCGCCTGTTGGCTCGTCGTAGTAAGCAAGTCGGGCATGACGAACGGCAAACGCCTGCAGTGACGATTTCTGATCGTTCCGCAACGAGATGGCGTCTGAGATGCGGCTTAGGATGTCATGCTGGTTTTTGTCCCTCTCGACGCCCAGCCTTAGTCCACCGGTTGCCGTCCTAACAAGCGTCAGTTCCACGCCCACAAGCGTGATGCGTCTAACGACTGCTTTGCCCTCGAAGAGCAATGGCGCGGCAGCGAGATCAATATCCGCCTTCGGGGCTTGCGCGATGATGCGCCCTTCCTCGTCGAAGACGCGGGCCCCCAAGATAACCAGATTGATTTTGTCTTCGTCGCGCGACCACTCGATCGCCGCCTGGTCGTAGCGCACGCTGATACCGGGCAACGCCTGGGCGATTGCGTTGGAAAGCGTGTTACCGAACGGGCCAAGAGACACCGGCCCTACCAACAGCCGGATTGCCGCGCCGACGACAAAAAAAACCAGAGCAGCAGCGACGCTGGCTATCACCAGAGCAGCGTGACTGATGTGGTGGGCCTTGATGTAGCGGCTAAAAAACAATCTCAAGTTCCGAAAAGAGGGGTTGAACCAAAAAGGGCTTTTTGCGCTGCGGTGCTATCGCGGTCGAATAAGGCCGAAGCTGGGCCAAGAGCCTGCCCTGCCAACTCCAAATTTGTCCTAAATCTAAGCACTTGCATGAAAACGTTAATGGCTTTATCGGCTCGATTAACCTTGAGCACATGAAACATTCGAGGGCACATGGAAATCAAACCCGGCGACAAGGCTCCGAGTTTCAGCCTAGCGACAGATAGCGGCGGCAAAGTCTCCATCGCCGACTTAAAAGGCCAAGCTTTCGTCCTTTATTTTTACCCCAAAGACGACACCGCCGGCTGCACCAACGAAGCCTTGGCGTTTTCTAAAAACCTCAAGAAATTCGAGGGTTTGGGCGTTAATGTTGTGGGCGTTTCTAAGGATAGCGTTACCAGCCACGACCGGTTCAAGAACAAATACAAGCTTAAGCTGACCCTAGCCTCCGATCCCGAGGTCGAGGCGGCCCAAGCGTACGGAGTTTGGGGGGAAAAAACTCTCTACGGGCGAAAATATATGGGCATGGAGCGCGCAACCTTCCTGGTCGATGCGAAGGGTAGAGTCCGGGAAATTTGGCGGAAAGTACGGGTTTCGGGTCATGTGGAGGCTGTACTTGCTGCGGCAAAATCACTTTGAAAAATCGCCGGCATCTTAGGCGCCTGGTGGGTCCAAGGTTAACCTCGCGGTCGTTTTTCTGGGCTAAAAGCTTGATCGAGCGCCCACAATTGGGTGAAATGTCTCCAATAGGGGTTGGCGCTCAAGACGCCGCAAAGGGAAGTTCGGTGATGACGGAATCGCTCGTGGAGCGCGCGTGGGCGTGGCTTCATGAAACCTTTCCCG
>CAZCJI010000445.1:0-2637 GCA_964498625.1 uncultured Rhizobium sp. | reverse complement strand
AGCCCGTCTACGGCGACAACGGCTCGGGCATGCACGTGCATCAGTCGATCTGGAAAGGCGGCAAGCCGTTGTTCGCGGGTTCGGGCTATGCCGATCTGTCGGACACTTGCCTCTACTACATCGGCGGCGTGATCAAACACGCCAAAGCGCTGAACGCCTTCACCAATCCGCTGACGAATTCCTACAAGCGCTTGATTCCAGGTTTCGAGGCGCCGGTGCTTCTCGCCTATTCGTCGCGCAATCGTTCGGCCTCTTGCCGCATTCCGTTCTCGGCATCGCCGAACGGCAAGCGCATCGAGGTTCGCTTCCCCGATCCCGGCGCGAACCCCTATCTCGCCTATGCCGCTTTGTTGATGGCGGGCCTCGACGGCATCGAGAACAAAATCCATCCGGGCGACCCGATGGACAAGGACCTCTATGCCCTGCCGCCCGAAGAGCTGAAGGAAATCCCGACGGTCTGCGGCAGCTTGCGCGAGGCGCTCGACAACCTCGACAAGGACCGCGCGTTCCTCAAGAAGGGCGGCGTGTTCAACGACGACTTCATCGACAGCTACATCGAACTCAAGATGGGCGAAGTGCATGCCTTCGAGCACACCCCGCACCCGGTTGAGTTCAAGATGTACTATTCGGTCTAAGCGCAGCCGCTCGTGCTAGGCTAGGCTGCCGCGTCGAGCTTCTGCTTCATGCGCTCACCTTCGAGCGGCAGAACCACATAGGCGCAGCAGCCCCTGCCCGGCTCGCTTTCGAGCCACGCGCGGCCGCCATGCAATTCGGCCAGCCCGCGGATGAGCGCGAGGCCGAGACCCGTACCGCCGGCCTGCCGGTCGTAACGGTTGTCGACCTGATTGAACGGCGTGAAGATGCGATCGAGCTTTTCGCGCGGAATGCCGGGGCCGTTGTCCTGCACCGAGATCTGAAAGCCACCGCCACGTGCTGCCGTTCCGAGAACCTCGATGCGCCCGCCTTCCGGCGTAAACTTCACGGCATTGGATGTGAGGTTTATGAGGATCTGTTTCAGCGCGCGCTCGTCGGCGAACAGTGGCGGCGCATTCGGGTCGACCGCGATCGTAAGGTCCTGACGCTTCTCGCGCGCCTTCGCCGAGATGAGCTTCAGCGCGAGATCGAAAGTTCGCTTGGCCTCCAGAGGCTCCGGCTGAATCTCCATCTTGCCAGCCTCTATCTTGGCAACGTCCAGAAGATCGTTGATCAGGCTCAGCAGATGAGCGCCCGACGAGTGAATATCGCCGGCGTATTCCCGATAGCGCGGCGATCCTGTCGGGCCGAAACATTCCTGCGCGATGATCTCGGAGAAGCCGAGGATCGCGTTCAACGGCGTGCGCAGTTCGTGGCTCATATTGGCAAGGAATGCGGTCTTCGACGCGTTGGCCGTTTCCGCCTCGAAGCGTTTGCGCAAGGCGTCGTCTCGCGTCTCCTCGAGTTCGCGCGCCAGATCCTCGACCTGGAATCTGAGGCGCGAATCCTCATCCAGCCGGTGCATGATGCGGCCGCCATCGACAAACAGCTGCAGCGCAACCCCCGGATGACCAGTGCCGTTCCGTAGTCCAGCACGGAACTGCCAAAGGCAAACCGAAGCGCCGCCATCGCCGTGAACGGGATCAGGCTCGCCAGAAACATGTCCATGTGGCTCGCGCGGCTGACGACCAGACCCGCGAGAATGGAGATCGTCGAAGCTGCGATAAACACGTGGTTGATGTCGCTGCGGCTGTCCCACAACAGCCACGGCATAAGTCCCCACACCGCACTGACAACGACTTGAAGGATAACCATGCGGCCAAACCAGCCGCGCGTGCGTTCATAGCCTCCGCTCCCCGACGTGTCCTGCCGGTAGAACGAGACGATGTGCGAAAGCAGAAACATCGTGAGTGCCAGAATGACCGGCACGATCAGGGTGCGGAGGAAAGGCTGATTGCCGACCAGGCCAACTTCGTTCGACGCCAGGAACGCGATCGCAAGGGCCCAGAGCGGCGCTGAGATGCGTGTCGCGCGCAAAGTCTCGGCGGTGAGATCGAGCTGCGCCTTGAGAACGCGGACATCCGCACTTCGCTGGACACGCAACCGTTTGCCGAAACCCACTGGCACAGCCCCTGTTTAACCTGTCGCCCCCGTGACGGGCGCGAAGAACAGTACGAGCGGTCTCTTAATTTTTACTGAGAATACCGGGGATTTCAGCGCGCCGAGCGCAATGCCGGCGCGGGCGTGTGCGCGATCAACGGAAAATAAACCGTGACCTTGGTTCCGGCGCCGACTTCGCTTTCGATCGAGGCCATGCCGCCGTGCAGTTGCGCGAGCCCCTGCACGAGGGCAAGCCCCAGCCCCGTCCCACCACCATTGCTGTCGTAACGGTTATCGACCTGGCTGAACGGCTTGAAAATCTTGGCCAGCTTTTCCTTCGGAATGCCCGGGCCGTTATCCTGCACCGACACCACAAAGGCATTCCCGTTGCCGCCTCCGCATTCGACCTTGATCCGGCCGCCATTGGGCGTGAATTTCACCGCATTGGTCACAAGATTGAGCACGATCTGCTTGAACGCACGGGGATCGGCCACCAGCGACGGCAGATCTCTCGCGACATCGAAGTCGAGAGATTGACCCTTTGCCAGCGCACGCGACGCCATC
>CAZCJI010000444.1:0-2659 GCA_964498625.1 uncultured Rhizobium sp. | reverse complement strand
CGCAACTATCCGCGCGCGACGCCGGGCAAGGGCGCGAATCTGTATCAGACGCGCGAGGGTCATCGCATCCTCGTCGTCAATGTGATGGGACGCGTGTTCATGGACCCGCTCGACGATCCATTCGCGGCTGTCGATCAGGAATTGAATGCGTGTCCGCTTGGCGATGCGGCGGATGCCGTCGTGGTCGATATGCACGCCGAAGCCACGAGCGAGAAGATGGCGATGGGCCATTTCTGCGACGGCCGCGCCAGCATGGTCGTGGGCTCGCATTCCCACGTGCCGACGGCGGATGCGCAGATTTTCCCCAGCGGCACGGCCTATCAAACCGATGCGGGGGCGTGCTGCGACTACGACAGCGTCATCGGTATGGAGAAGTTCGAGCCGGTGAACCGCTTCGTGAAAAAGATCAGCGGTGCGCGTTACGCGCCCGCCACCGGTCCCGCCACGCTCTGCGGCGTGTTCGTGGAGACCAACGCACGCGGCCTCGCCACGCGCGTCGAACCCGTGCGCGTCGGCGGTCGTCTGAAGCAGAGCGTGCCGACCATTTAGGGTAAGGCTACGAGCAACTCCTCCAGCTGATTGAACGTCTCCATGAATCCGGCCGCGCTTCCAGAAGCGGCCTCTTCGAGCGCTTCCTTCGAGGCATAGCGGTCATGCATGACGACCAGTGTCTGGCCGTTTTTCTCTTCGAACGTCACCGTGGTGATGGCGCCGTCTTCGCCGCCTTCTTCGTTCGTCCAGACGAGGCGCGCGTTCGGGATCACTTCGATGTATCGGCCGTGGAACGCCATGGGCTGCTCGAAACCGGCGGCCCTGAACACGAAGCGATATGTGCCGCCCGTGCGCGCATCGATCTCGCAGGAAACAAAAGACATGTCGATCGATTTCGGCGTCCACCACCGCTTGAGCAGCTCAGGCTTGGTCCAGGCCTCGAACACGAGGCGCGCCGGGCCGTTGAAGGTCCGCGTAATGACGAGCTCGTGATCGGATTTCTTTTCCACAGTCGTCTCGTTTTTCATGGCGTAGGCTCACCTTCTCTTTTTGCGTCCATCGGTTTTCTCTTTTCGCTTCAGTTCCTCGACGATGTCGTCCAGCGCGTCGAAGCGTGCGGCCCAGAGCTGGCGGTACTTCTCGATCCACGCCGCCTCTTCCTCGAGCCGGCGCTGGCCGAGCCTGCAGGTCCGCACGCGCCCGACCTTTTCCGTGGCGACGAGCCCCGCCTGCTCCAGAACGCCGACATGTTTCTTCATGCCGGTAAGGGTCATGTGGAACTTGTCGGCGAGGTCCGTGATCGAAGCGTCCGCGCGCCCAAGCTGTTCCAGAATGCCACGCCGTGTGACGTCCGAAAGTGCTGCGAACGAAGCGTCGAAGCGGGTTTGAATATACTGAACCATATGGTTCAGTATATAGCAGGCGTGACGGCGGCCCGCAAGCCGCCGTTACACTTTTCGTCTAAGCGAAATACCCCGGCTGTCCGATGTCCTCGAGGAGGCCGATTTCCTTCGGTTTCCAGCCGAGCCATTGTTGCGTCAGTGCGCTCGACGCCGGCATGTCGAGGCCGGCGAACATGGCAAGCGGGCCGTAATAATCGCCGGCTTCCTCCTGTTTGATCGATTTCACGGGCACGTTCAGCCCGCGGCCGACGATCTCGACGATCTCACGCATCGCAACGCCTTCCTCGCCGACGGCGTGATAGATCGCGTTTGCCGCGCCCTTCTCCAGCGCGAGACGGTAGAGGCGAACCACGTCCATCCTATGCGCCGCGGCCCAGCGTTCCTTGCCTTCGCCGACATAGACCGCGGTGCCTTTCGCGCGTGCGCTTTCGACGAGATAGCTGATCAAACCCGCCTTGCCGGGTTCGCCATGCACCTGGGGCAGGCGGATCGCCATCGCGCGCACGCCGCGCGACGCGAAAGCAAGCCCTGTCTGCTCGGACACGCGGGGCGCAAAGCCACCGTCATCGCGCCGCATGTCTTCGGTAACGGTCACGCCCGGCGCGATGAGACCCGTACCGGAGGTCACGATGAACGGCTTGTTCGTGCCTTCCAGCACACTGCCCATCGCCTCGATGGCGTGCCTGTCGATCTGTCCGTTCTCCATGAATTTCGAGAAATCGTGGATGAAGGCGCAATGGATAACGCCGTCGGCGTTTTTCGCGCCTTCCTTCAGGCTGTCGAGATCCTGCAGCGTGCCCCAGTGAACCTCTGCACCCATCTTCTTGAGCGCGCCGGCGTTCGCATCCGAGCGCGCGAGGCCGACGACCTCATGGCCGTTGGCGATCAGTTCTTGGGTGGTGGCTGTGCCGATGAACCCGGCAGCGCCGGTGATGAATACACGCATGGGAAATCTCCTTGTGTATGTGCGAGCAGTCAGTTGGCGATCGCGACGCCGCCTTCGATCTTGAGAACCTGTCCGGTCAGGAACGTGTTGCGCATGCAGGTGAGATAAGCCTCGCCGGCTTCCTCGGGCGTGCCGGGGCGCTGGATCAACTGCCGCTGTGCAATCGCCTTCAGCATCTCGTGGCGGGCTTCGCCATAGCGCGCGAACAATTCGGTCTCGATCAGGCCGGGGCAGACGCAGTTCACGCGCACCGGCGCCAGATCGACCGCGAGACCGCGCGCCAGGCCTTCCGCGGCCGTGGCACTTGCGGAAACAAGGG
>CAZCJI010000443.1:0-2681 GCA_964498625.1 uncultured Rhizobium sp. | reverse complement strand
GCCGGGCAAAGCGTAAACCGATTCCTTTTGCCGTTCGCCAGTCCTTGATATAGCGTCCGAATTCCGTTTCCTTCCTGTTCCACAATCACCCCGAGACCGCCCATGAAGAGCCCGTTCAAGGCCATTCTGATCCAGAAGAATGATACCGGTCAGAGCGCCGACGATGTCGAGTTGACGCTTGAGGATCTGATGCCGGGCAATGTCACCGTCGCGGTGTCGCATTCAACGCTGAACTATAAGGACGGATTGGTGATCACCGGACGCGCGCCGGTGGCGCGGAAGTTCCCGATGATCCCTGGCATCGATCTGGCCGGAAGTGTCGTGCAATCCGACGATCCGAACTTCAAGCCCGGCGACAAGGTCGTGCTCAACGGCTACGGTCTCAGCGAGACGCACCATGGCGGCTATTGCGAGATGGCGCGCGTAAAGGGCGACTGGCTGGTGCCGTTGCCGTCCGCGTTCACGCCGGCCGAGGCGATGGCGATCGGAACCGCCGGCTATACTGCGATGCTCGCGGTCATGGCGCTGGAAGATGCGCATGTCACGCCAGACAGGGGCGCCATTGTCGTGACCGGTGCCGCGGGCGGCGTCGGCTCCGTTGCCGTCGCCGTGCTGGCGAAACTCGGCTATCGCGTCATCGCCTCGACCGGCCGGCCGGAGGAAGAGGCGTATCTCAAATCGCTCGGCGCCGCGGAGATCATCCCGCGTTCGGAACTGGCGGGCGATCCCAAACCGCTCGCGAAAGAGCGCTGGGCGGGCGGCATCGACAGCGTCGGTTCCAAGACGCTCGCCAACGTCATCGCCTCGACGTCCTATCTGGGGGCGGTCGCGGCCTGCGGACTGGCAGGCGGCATGGATCTGCCGACCAGCGTGGCACCATTCATTCTTCGCGGCGTTTCCCTGCTGGGGATCGACTCGGTCCAGATGCCGATGCCGCGCCGCCGGCAGGCGTGGGATCGTCTGGCGCGAGACCTCGATGTGAAGAAGCTCGCGTCCATGACGAAGACCATCCCGCTCTCCGGCGTGCGCGAAGCCGCGAACGATATCCTTGCGGGCAAAATCCGCGGCCGTGTCGTCGTCGAGATCCGATGAGCGAACTCAACCACATTCTTCTCATCGGTCCGGGCATTATCATCGGCCTGATCGCGGCGGCGCCGATCGGGCCGGTGAATCTCATCTGCATCCGCCGCACGCTGCGCTACGGAATGCTGAACGGCTTCTTGTCGGGCATGGGCGCCGCGCTCGGCGACGGATTGTTCGCGATCATCACCGGCTTCGGCCTCACGGCCGCGGCGCAGATGATCGAAGGGTTTTCGACGGCGCTGCAGCTTGCCGGCGGAACGCTGCTGATCATCTTCGGCCTCTACACCTACTTTGCAAAAGTGGACACGAAGCTCGACAGCAACGCCGAGGCGAGAGAGAAAGGAACTTTCACGCTCGCGCGTACGATCGTCTCGACTTTCGCGCTGACGATGTCCAATCCCGCGACGCTGTTCGGGTTCACCGCCATGTTCACGGGTTTGAACGGATTGGCGGGCAGCGACGCCAGCTTCTTCGGCGCGGCGTTCGTGGTGATCGGCGTCGTTCTGGGCTCGGCGTTGTGGTGGCTGGTGCTGACCGCGCTTGTGGGATTGGTGCACGCCAAGATCGACGACCGCGCGATCCGCATCATCAATCACGGGTCGGGTCTGCTGGTGGCGGTATTCGGCGTCGCCGTGCTCTATCACGTTGCGACAAAGCTGCTCTGAAATAACAGAGGCGCGCATCAGCCGGGGGAGGGAGATGCGCGCCTTCCGTTACCGAACGCTCTGGGCCCGGAGGTTCAACCCTCCCAGCGTCCGTCTGTTTCAGTACGTGCCTTTAACGAAGGGAAAAATACGAATCCGGCGGCCGAAATAATGAATTGTTATTTATGAAAAGCGGGCCGTTTTCTCACCCTTCGACAAGCTCAGGGTGAGGGGTTGAACTAACCCTCATGCTGAGCTTGTCGAAGCATGAAGAAATCAGACGTCGAGTTTTGCCATCTTCGCGATCACGGCCCCGGCTTCCGCCATGATGTCGCGGACGATCTCCGCAGCGGATTTTACGTCATGGATTGCGCCGGCACCCTGGCCCATGGCGAACGCCGAGCGTTCGCGCGAGAGGCCCTCGATCTGGCCGCCGATACCACCCATGACACCGGCCTGGTGCGACATCATCGCCTGCATCGGAAATTTCTGGATGTCCTGCGGGCGCGCTTCCCAGTCGGCGACCCACTCATTCTTGAACACGCGCATCGGCTTGCCCGAGTAGGAGCGCGTGATGATCGTGTCCTCATCCGAGGCATCGACGATCACCTGCCGATAGAGCGCGCCTGCATGCGCCTCCTGCGCGGCGATGAAACGCGTGCCCATCCACACACCCTGCGCACCCAGCGCCAGTGCGGCGGCAAGTCCACGGCCATCGACGATGGAGCCCGCGGCGATCACCGGAATCTTCACCGCATCCACGATCTGCGGAATAAGCGCGAGGCCCGCGACGCGTCCGGTGTTACCGCCGGCTTCGGTGCCTTGCGCCACAACGGCATCGAGCCCGCCCGCTTCCGCGGAGCGCGCGTGTTTCACGGTGCCGTTGACATTCATCACCTTCAGGCCCGCATCGTGGAATTTGCGGATATCGAACCGTGGGCCGAGCGCCGTGCG
>CAZCJI010000442.1:0-2697 GCA_964498625.1 uncultured Rhizobium sp. | reverse complement strand
GAAGTTCTTCGATGTGCTGGCCGGCTGCGTCACGGCGCGATTGCCAGCGTGTGCGCTCTTCGCTGATGGCGGCGAGGCGGCGGAAACGATTTTCGCGGTCACGCTTCAGGCCTTCCACAGCCGCGCGCGCCTCGCTGTTCGCTATGCGCGCTTCGCCGGCAGATTGGCGTGCATTGGCAACGGATTGCGAAAGCATCTGGCCGTCGCCCAGTTCGACAAGCGCGTCCGCCGCTTGTTTCTCTGCCTCAAGGGCCGCTTCACGCGACGCGACCAGACGGCGGATTTCTGCCTCCAGCGTCGCCAGACGCGATGCACGTTCTGCCGCGGCGCGCGCGGTGCGTGCCGCATCGTCCTGTGCCTCGATCAGGCTGCGCTCGTTCTTGCGGTCTTCGTGCTCGGCGAGCCTTTCGGCTTCGCGCGCGGCATCGGCATTCGCCTTGGCCTCGGTGTATCGGGCAAACACTTCCGCACGGCGATCCTTTGACGCGGCGATTTGCGTTTCGAGCTCTGCCAGACGATTGCGCTGAGTGAGGCGCGCGGCTGCCGGAGAGGGTGCATCGGCCGACGCTGCATAACCATCCCAGCGCCACAGGTCGCCGCGCGGCGAAACCAGCCGCTGGCCGGGTTTCAGATCGTTTTGCAGTTTCGCACCCAGATCGGGAAACACGACGCCGGTCATGGTCAGGCGGCGATCCAGCGCACTCGGCGCCTTGACGAAATCCTTGAGCGGCCTTGCGCCTTCCGGGAGTTCGAAGCTGGTGTCGAAATCGCCGAGATCGCGCCAATGATGCGGCGCGGCCTCGTCCAGGGGCGCCTGAAGATCGTCGCCCAGAGCGGCGGCAAGGGCCGCTTCGTAACCCGGCTGGACCGCGACGGCATCGACCATCGGAGGCCACAGGCCCTGGCCTTCAGGCTGCAGCAGATCGGCGAGCGCCTTCGCTTCCGCCGACAGCATGTGGGTGTCGCGCTCAGCGGATTCGAGCGGCGTGCGCGCATCGGCTTCGGCACGCTCGGCATCTTCGAGCGCGGTTCGTGCGTTTGTCAGCGCCAGACGCGCGGCCTCTGCGAGCGCACGCGCCTGCTCCGTCGCGCTTTGCGCCAATTGAACATCCGGCGTTTCGAGAGCGCCTTCCATAGCCAGATCGAGGCGAGATTGTGCTTCGCCCAATTGATAGGTGCTCGTTTCGACAAGCGCCGACGCAACTTCGCGCGCGCGTTCATGGCTAGCCTTCGCCGCGTTCCATTCGGCGAGTTCCGCCGTCAACTTTTCCAGAAGACGTTCGGCGTCCGCCAACGTCTCATTGAGACGCGCGGCGGTTTCGTCCGCGGATGCGAGCTCTTCTTCGGCACGCGCCGAAGCGGCGTCGAGTTCTTCGGTTTCCTGCGCAAGCGTGGAAAGCGCATTTTGCGCATCGTGATCGAGCGCCTGTTCGCGCTCCGCGTCCTGAACAGTCTGCACGATACGCAGACGCAGACCTTCGGCCGCTTCCTTTGCGCGGGCCTCTTCCGCATCCAGCGCCTCGCGTTGCACGATGAGACGGTGAAGCGCCGCGTTCTTTTCCGCTTCGGTCTGGCGAAGGGGCGGCAAAACCGCCGCGGCATCTGCCTGGGTAGTCGACGCGCGCGCGGCGTGTTCTGTGCATTCGCTGACCGTTGCGGCCGCAACGGCGAGCGCTTCTTCGGCGACGCGCGAGCGCAGCTCGCCCGCGGTCCAGCGAAGATAATGCGCGAGCGCTTCCGCCTTGCGGATATGTCCGGAGAGGTTGCGATAACGCGCAGCTTGGCGCGCTTGGCGCTTCAGGCTTTGAACCTGGCCTTCGACTTCGCGAATGATGTCTTCCAGCCGTCCGAGATTGGTCTCTGCGGCCTTCAGCCGGAGTTCGGCTTCGTGGCGGCGCTGATGCAATCCGGCGATGCCGGCGGCTTCTTCGAGGATCGCACGGCGCGCAAGCGGCTTCTGGCTGACCAGCATGCCGATCTGGCCCTGGCGCACGAAAGCCGTTGACGAAGCTCCAGACGACGCATCGGCAAAGAACAATTGAACATCGCGCTGACGCACGTCGCGTCCGTTGATTCGGTAGACCGAACCGGCCTCGCGCTCGATGCGGCGCGAGACCTCGATCGTGTCGTACTCGTTGTAGGGTGCGTTGGCCGAACGGTCCAAGTTATCCACAATTACCGTGACCTCGGCGACGTTGCGCGAGGGCCGTCCCGCGCTGCCGGCAAAGATCACGTCGTCCATTTCCGAGCCGCGAACGGACGTGGGCCGCGTCTCGCCCATCACCCAGCGCAATGCATCGAACAGGTTCGATTTGCCGCAACCGTTCGGCCCGACGATCGCCGTCAGACCGGGCTCAATGTGGAGCTCCGTCGGCTCGACAAAGGATTTGAAACCGGAAAGTCTGAGCCGGGTAAACTTCAACGAATGCGCGCCGCCTTGCGCCTTTTGTGATCGCTACTTCTTCTTTGCAAGAAGTTCGTCGAGAGCCTGTTGCATGGTTGGCCAGCCGGCAACATCGGTTCGCGGATAGCCGTTGATGATGAAGGTCGGCGTCGCGGAAATGTTGTACCTAGTCTGTCCATCCTGAGCGACCTTGTTGATCCGGTCTTGCACGGGCTTATCGCCGATACACTTATCGACTTGCTCAGGAGTCATTCCGGCGATTCGGCCCATCTTTACAAGGCCGCCATGGATGT
>CAZCJI010000441.1:0-2698 GCA_964498625.1 uncultured Rhizobium sp. | reverse complement strand
TTTTCCGGCGGATTTCGGCGACGACATTCTGCATGTGATGGCCGCCTCGCCGCGAGATTGATACTGCTCAACGCTGCGCCGTGAATGCGAAGGCGAGATGAATTTGTTTGGGTGTGAAGTATTGCTTGATCGCAATTCGGAATGAATCGCGATCAACCATCCTGCGGACAAATGTTGCCGCCGCCTGTTCCGAAGTCATCGCGTCGATACTGATGATTGATGACAGGCAACGGCGCGGTGAGCGCGTCGATACTTTTGAAAAGTCTATTACGCCGGCGCATGAATGGCGCTCCCACGGGGAATCGAACCCCGGTTTCAGCCTTGAGAGGGCCGCGTCCTAACCGCTAGACGATGGGAGCATCGCGCGGGAAGCGCGGCTTATAGCGGCCACCGCAGGCCTCGATCAAGCGCCCGCCGAAAGCTCAGGCGGCCCGCGCAGAAACCTCCAGCGAAACACTACGCCAGCGGTTTTCTTCCGGAACGAAGGCGGCAAACGAAAGCTGCCCGTGCGCGTCGAGCGCCGCGATCAGCCAGAGGAAATCCTTCTCGCCGGGCAGGTCGCGCGGGCTCGGGCCGGGGCGGCCATTGGGATGGGAATGATAGCAGCCAACGATGGCGCGCCCTGCTTCCCGCGCGGTGCGGCGCAGGCGCAGATGGGCCGCCGGATCGATCTCGAAGCGATCCGGATCCGGGGAGACGTTGTGTACCGGATGGATCCCCACCGCGCGCACGGCATCGCCTGTCCGCACGCCTTCGATCAGTCCGCAGCATTCGCGGGGAAACGCGGCGCGCGCTTCCTCCGAGATCTGTGCGCCAAGCGCATCGGGCAGTAAGAGCGTGGCAACCATCTATTTCGCGGCTTTGATCTTCGAGATCAGATGCCCATCCTCGGTATCGATGATGTCGATCTCGTCGCCGTCCGCAGCGCGGACATGCAGGATCAGCCGGTTTGGCTGCGACTGCATTTCGATCACCCTGGCGCCTGCTGTCAAAGCGAATGTCTGTTCGACGCCGGCGGTCTGCGAGGCGGCTGGCCCGGAGAACTTCCGCATCATCCCAACCACCAGCAGGACGAGAGCGATGACAATGAGCACGCCAAGGACTATGACGACCGCGAGCATCAGCCTGTGGCTCATGGTCTTCGCGGGCTCCAGCGGCGTTTGAATGTCAGACACCAAAATCTCCGGAAACGAATTGCGCGCCACGGTCGCTGACGAGCAGGAAGGAATGCGTCTCGACCGCTTCCTGGCGGAAGCGTTCGCCGAACACAGCCGCTCGCGCCTGTCGGGATTGATCGAGGCGGGCGCGGTCGCGCGCGGAGAGGAAACGATAAGAGACACCAATCACAGGGTCAAACCGGGCGAGGAGTATCGCGTAGTGCTGCCCGAAGCAAAACCCGCATTGCCGCAGGCCCAGGACATTCCGCTGGATGTCGTCTACGAGGATAAGGACCTCATCGTCATCGAGAAACCAGCCGGTCTTGTCGTCCATCCCGCGGCCGGCAATCCCGATGGCACGCTGGTCAACGCCTTGATCGCGCATTGCGGCAAGGAGCTGTCCGGCATCGGCGGCGAGATGCGGCCGGGCATCGTCCACCGCCTCGACAAGGACACGAGCGGGCTCTTGGTCGCGGCGAAGAACGAGCGCGCGATGAATGCGCTCTCCAAACAGTTTGCCAAGCACACGATCGAGCGTGCCTACAACGCGGTCGTGTGGGGGGCGCCGCGCAAGGGCGACGGATTGATCGAAGGCGAGATCGCGCGCAACCCGTTCGACCGCAAGCGCATGGCCGTGGTGCGCGGCGGCGGCAAGATCGCGCGCACACGCTATCGCGTGCTGGAGACGTTTGGCGATCCCATTCGCCCCTTCGCGTCGCTGATCGAATGCCGGCTGGAGACCGGGCGCACGCACCAGATCCGTGTGCACATGACCCATCTCGGCCATCCGCTGATCGGCGATCCGGATTATGGGCGCGCGCGCCAGCCGCCACGCCCGAAAACCGATGCCGAGGAAATAGCCTTCACGGCAGCGCGGGAATTTCCGCGGCAGGCGCTTCACGCCTATGTGCTTGGATTTCAACACCCCACCAGCCGTGAGGATATGCGCTTTGAATCCCCCTGGCCCGCGGATTTTTCCGGCCTCGTGGGCGCTTTAAGGGGCTTGAAAAAGCCCTGACCCAATCCCACATCCGCTACCTGATGGGGCAATCTTTTCTCGAATTAACTGTCGAATGGCAGGCGAACGCGTTGTCTAATGGAGACGCGTCAGTCTGGCGTGCGCGTTTGGCGCAAGGATGGACACAATGAGCAGCCGTGGCTTACCGAGCCTCGCCGGCGAAGGCGGGCTTTCCCGATACCTCACCGAGATCCGGAAATTTCCTCTTCTGGAGCCGGAAGAAGAGTACATGCTCGCCAAACGCTGGAAGGAGCATGAAGACCCCGAAGCGGCGCGCAAGCTCGTGACCTCGCATCTGCGCCTCGTCGCCAAGATCGCAATGGGCTATCGCGGCTATGGCCTGCCGATCAGCGAAGTGGTCGCCGAAGGCAATGTCGGGCTGATGCAGGCGGTCAAACGGTTCGAGCCCGACAAGGGCTTCCGTCTCGCGACCTATGCGATGTGGTGGATTCGTGCATCGATCCAGGAATACATCCTGCGCTCATGGTCGCTCGTGAAAATGGGCACCACAGCGGCGCAGAAG
>CAZCJI010000440.1:0-2708 GCA_964498625.1 uncultured Rhizobium sp. | reverse complement strand
AGAGCTGCTTGATCGCGACGATATCGAACAGATGCTGCACTTCCTCCGGCAGCGGACCGAAGCGGTCGATGAGTTCGGCGGCGAAGCGTTCGATGTCCTCGCGCGTCTCGATGGTCGAAAGCCGGCGATAGAGCGCCATGCGGACATTGAGATCGGTGACATAGCTTTCGGGGATCATCACCGCGGCGCCGATATTGATCTGCGGCGACCACTGATCGGCGATCTCCGCCGTCGCGTCGCCCGCGCGCAACTGCGCGACCGCTTCTTCCAGCATCTCCTGATACAGCTCGATGCCGACTTCCTTCACGTGACCGGATTGCTCTTCGCCGAGCAGATTGCCGGCGCCGCGGATGTCCATGTCGTGACTTGCGACCGCGAAGCCGGCGCCAAGCTGGTCGAGCGATTGAAGAACCTGCAGGCGGCGCTCCGCCGTGTCGTTCAGCTTCCGGTCCGCCGGCGTGGTGAGATAGGCGTAAGCGCGCTGCTTGCCGCGCCCGATGCGACCGCGCAGCTGATAGAGCTGCGACAGGCCGAACATATCGGCACGGTTCATGATGAGCGTGTTCGCGGTCGGAATATCCAGACCGCTTTCCACGATATTGGTGGAGACCAGTACGTCCACGCGCTTGTCGTAGAACGCGGTCATCACGTCTTCCAGCACCGTCGCCGCCATCTGGCCATGCGCCATCGCGGGCTTCACCTCCGGGACCGTGGCTTTCAGGAATTCCATCGTCTCGCGCAGATCGGCGATGCGCGGGCTGACATAGAAGCTCTGTCCACCGCGATAATGTTCGCGCAGCAGCGCCTCGCGCACCACCAGCGGATCGAACGGCGTGACGAAGGTGCGCACCGCCAGACGGTCGATCGGCGGCGTGGTGATCAGCGAGAGATCGCGTACGCCGGACAGCGCCAGCTGCAAGGTGCGCGGGATCGGCGTCGCGGTCAGCGTCAGCACATGGACATCGGCCTTCAGCGCCTTCAGCTGTTCCTTGTGGCCGACGCCGAAATGCTGCTCCTCATCCACGATCACGAGACCGAGATTGCGGAAGACGATGTTCTTGGCGAGCAGGGCATGCGTGCCGACGACGATATCGACATCGCCGCTCTCCAGCGCCGCTTTGGTTTCGCGCGCCTCCTTCGTTTCCACGAAGCGCGACAGCTGGCGCACCTTGAGCGGGAAGCCGTTGAAACGTTCCGCAAACGTCCGGAAATGCTGGCGCGCGAGAAGCGTGGTCGGCACCACCACGGCGACCTGTTGCCCGCTCATCGCCATCACGAAGGCCGCCCGCAGCGCCACTTCGGTCTTGCCGAATCCGACATCGCCGCAGACGAGGCGATCCATCGGGCGGCCTTTGCCCAGATCCTCGATGACATCGGCAATGGCTTTTTCCTGATCCTCGGTCTCCTGATACGGAAATTTGGCGCAGAACTCGTCGTAGAGTCCGGACGGCGGATCGACGGCGGGCAGCGCGCGCAACTCGCGCGCGGCGGCAATGCGGATCAGCTCCGCCGCCATCTCGCGCACCCGCGCCTTCATGCGCGCTTTGCGCGTCTGCCAGCCCGCGCCGCCGAGACGATCGAGCTGCGCCGTGCCCTCGTCCGCGCCGTAGCGCGTCAGAAGCTCGATATTCTCGACGGGGAGAAACAGTTTGCCGCCGTCATATTGCAGCTCCAGGCAATCGTGCGGCGCACCGGCAGCATCGATGGTCTTTAGGCCCAGATAGCGGCCCACGCCATGTTCGATATGCGTGACGAGATCGCCCGGCGCGAGGCTCGACGCTTCCTGAAGGAAATTCTGCGCGCGGCGCTGGCGCGTCTGGCGCACCATGCGGTCGCCGAGGATGTCCTGTTCCGCGACCACCGCGAAATCCGGCGCTTCGAAACCGCGCTCGATCTCCAGAACGGAAATTCCCGCCGCGCTCTTGTCGAGCGTCAGCGCGTCGGACCAATCCTTCACGCGCCGGATCGCGGGCAACCCGTGATCGGACAGCACGCCGCCCATGCGCTCCGCGGAGCCTTCGCTCCATGACGCGACCAGCGTGCGCTTGCCCGATGCCTGCAAGGCCTTCACATGCTGTGCCGCGATCTCGAACACGTTGGTGCCGGTCTGCTGACGTTCCGGCGCGAAGTCGCGGCCCGCGCGCCCGCCGGCATCGACGGACTTCATCGACTCCGGCGCCTGGAACGGCGAGAGATCGCGCACGCGATGGTAGGAGAGCGACGCGGCCCATTCCTTGTCGGTGAGATAAAGCGCGTCGGGTGGCAGCGGCTTGTAAGGTGGCGCCTTGATCGCGTGCTTGGAATCTTCGCCTTTCGGGGCGAGCATCTCCTTGCGCGTGGCGTAGTAGTCCGCGATCAGTTCCAGCCGCGCGTTTTTCGCCTCTTCGCTCTGATGCGCGAGCAGGATCAGCGCGCCCGGCACGAAATCGAACAGCGTGTCGAGATGATCGTGGAACAGGGGCAGCCAGTGTTCCATGCCCTGCTGCTTGCGGCCCGCGCTTACCGATTCATAAAGCGGATCGTCGCTGGTCGCGGGACCGAAGCGCGCGACATAGCCGCTGCGGAAACGGCTGATCGAGGCGGGATCGAGCGGCGCCTCGCTCGCCGGTAGCAGTTCGACGGAGTCGATCTTGTCGGCCGACAGCTGCGTCTCCGCATCGAAGCGGCGTATGGCATCGAGTTCCTGGCCGAAGAAATCCAGACGCAAC
>CAZCJI010000439.1:0-2711 GCA_964498625.1 uncultured Rhizobium sp. | reverse complement strand
CTTGCAGGTGCGCCACGGTCCCAGAACATCGGTGTTGAACGCAGTGGTCCAATCTTCCTCGCTGTCTGACCGCGCGAATGCAGACACGTTGTTTACGAGAATGTCGATGCCGCAGAGTGCGCCGGCTGCGGACGCAATATATTCGCGGATCGATGCAGCGTCGGAAAGATCACAGATAGCAGTATGCAAGTTCTCGGGCTTCGAACACTCGGCTTTGGATTTGTTGAGCGCACTTTCGCTCCGCCCACACACCGAAACACGCGCACCGGCTCGAACGAATTTCTCGGCAATGGCCCGTCCGATGCCACGGCTTCCTCCGGTGACGACAGCCTTGCGCCCCGTAAAATCGAACATTTTTCCTCCCGGATGTTTTGTGCAGTGTCGATTGTTTTGCCGGGCTGCCCGCGGATTTTTTCTGATGTGCGCATGAAAAGAGATGATCGCGACACTGTCGCGAAGATCGGTTTCTAGTGGTAAGGCTTTCCCATGTCCGTCGGTCAACTCGATCCGGAAATTATCGCGGCACGCGCACGGCAAGCGGCGAGCGTTCGAGCGGTCGATTTCACCACGCTTCCATCGGAGCAAGGGCGTGCCGCGGCGAATGCGGCGGCGATGTTTTTCAACGACGGCGGCCCGGCGTTGCCGGTGGCGCGGGATATTTTGATTCCCGGATCACCGCCGATGCGCGCAAGGATTTATCGTCCGGAGACGGAGGCCAAGGGTGCGGTGCTGTACGCCCATGGCGGCGGCTGGTTTCATTGCAGCGTCGATACGCATGACCGCTTGATGCGGATGCTCGCGCTCCGCAGTGGTCTAACGGTGATCGGCATCGATTATCGGCTGGCGCCGGAACATCCCTTTCCCGCCGGTTTGGACGACACACGTGCTGCTTGGCGTTGGCTTCGCGCGAATTCGGTATCGTTGGGTATCGACCCCGATAGACTTGCCATCGCGGGCGACAGCGCGGGCGCCAACCTGGCATTGGCCGCAGCACTCGCGCTACGGGAGAACGGCGAAGCGTTGCCTGTGGCTCTTGCGCTTTTCTATGGATCCTTTGCGCCGGACTTCGATACTGAAAGCCATCGCTTGCTCGGCGACGGACGGTTTGGCCTCACCACCGCGCGCATGTGCTGGTACTGGCAAAATTATCTCGCAGGCGATTTGGAGGCTGCACCTCCGCTTGCGGCGCCTTTGAGAGCCAATCTTTCTGGCTTGCCGCGTACCTATTTGAGCCTCGCCGAACTCGACCCCATTTCAGATGATACGCGGACGCTCGCGAAAAGGCTTTCCTCTGCCGGCGTGTCCTGTGAACTGAAGAACTGGCCAGGAGCCGGCCACGGCTTCATGCAGATGACGCGGGATGTTGCCATCGCGCGTGAAGCCGTCGATCACGCCGCAGCATTTCTCGCGTCTTCGCTCACCTGAGTTACACCATCCAGCGGCCGCCATTCACCAGGATGGATTGCCCGGTAATGAAGCGGCCTTCCTCGCTGGCAAGCAGCGCGGCCATCGCGCCGATGTCTTCTGGCTCGCCGATTCTGTCCAGCAGGACTTCGGCTTTGGCACGATCAACCACTTCGCGATGACCCTCTGCAATGGCTTTTTCAATGGCGCGCGTGCGTGTGACGCCGGGGCAGATCGCGTTGACGGTGATATTGTATTGCGCCAGTTGACGCGCCAGTGAGCGCGTGAAACCGATGATCGCCATCTTCGCCGCCGCATAATCATGGCTTCCGGCGCCGCCGACGAATGCGGATTCAGACGACATGTTGATAATGCGGCCATATTTGCGCTGGCTCATGCCGGGCGCGATGAGCCGCGAAAAGCGCATCGTGGTGAAAAGATTCATTTCGAGCACGAACCGCCATGTCGATTCTTCAGAGGTCAGAAACGGTCCCTGCCGCTCGCGTGCGCTCTGGCCGACATTGTTGATGAGGATATCGACCGGTCCAATCGCGCGCTCCGCGTCGGCGACGAAGCGGGCCGCGACGTCCGCGTCGCAGCAATCACCACCTTTGGCGAACATGTTAGCGCCAAGCGCTTCGAGTTCGCTGCCGACGGCTGTTGCCGCATCGCCATCCAGATCAATGACGGCAACATTTGCGCCTTCTTCCGCAAGACGGAGCGCGCACCCGCGGCCGATCCCCTGGCCGCCGCCGGTGACAAGCGCGGTGCGGCCTTCAAGGCGTTTCAATTTGGTGCCCATGGCCGCGAAACAGGCTCATTTTGCGCTGTTTTTGCAAGGAAAAACGACATGACTTGAGGTCATTTGTGCATCACCAAAAATGGGTTTGCGGGGTGCGGGCGCTCCAACAGTATGGCCGCGTCCCCAAACGGTGGACAGGCAAGGAAGAGTTGGGGAAGCTCACCAGGGCGGGCTTTTGGCTTTCGGAAGGTCGAGATGATGCTGCTCGAGCATCATGCCAAGGAGCTACTGGGACGCAGCGGGTTCCCGGTACCCGAGGGCATCTTGGTAACATCGGCGCGCGCAGGTGTAGGCGCAGCTGCGCTTCCTGCCATCGTCAAGGCGCAGGTTCCAGTCGGCGGCCGCGGCAAGGCTGGCGGCATCGTCTTCGCCCAAACCGAATCCGATCTCGAGACAGCGCTCACGCGCGTTATGAACATGACCATCAAGGGGCACCGGGTCCGCGCATGCCGCATCGAAGCCCCGGTAGAATTTGCCGCCGAGTGCTATCTCAGTCTGTCCGTCG
>CAZCJI010000438.1:0-2720 GCA_964498625.1 uncultured Rhizobium sp. | reverse complement strand
GCCCGCTACAACCCGCTGCTCGAAGTCCGCAAGGGACTGGACGAAGTCCGCGACGTTCAGAACATCGCAGACATCCTTGTCGATCCGGAAGGCGCGCTGGAGCGGCGCAATCACTGGGAAAAGACCAGCCATTCGCTTCTCGTCGGCGTAATCCTTCACGTTCTCTACGCCGAAGAAGAAAAGACGCTCGCCCGCGTCGCCAGCTTCCTCTCGGATCCGCGCCGGTCCTTCGAGCACACGCTGCGCGCCATGATGGCGACCAACCATCTGGGTACGCCCAAAGCACCTATCGTCCATCCCGTTGTCGCCTCTGCTTCGCGCGAAGTGCTGAACAAGAGCGAGAACGAGCGTTCCGGCGTCCTGTCCACCGCCATGTCGTTCCTCGGGCTCTATCGCGACCCGACGGTTGCCAAAACGACGGCCGCTTGCGACTGGCGCATTGCGGACCTGGTGGACGCGGCACGTCCGGTCTCGCTCTATCTCGTCATTCCGCCATCCGATATTTCGCGCACAAAGCCGCTGGTGCGCCTTGTCCTTAATCAGATCGGCCGGCGGCTGACCGAGCGCCTGGAAGGCGATCCGAGCAAAAGCCGCAAGCACAAGCTGTTGATGATGCTCGACGAGTTTCCGGCATTGGGACGGCTCGACTTTTTCGAGACTGCGCTCGCCTTCATGGCCGGATACGGCATCCGCGCCTATCTCATCGCGCAATCGCTCAACCAGATCTCCAAAGCCTACGGCGAAAACAACGCCATTCTCGACAATTGCCATGTGCGCATCGCGTTCTCTTCCAACGACGAGCGCACGGCAAAGCGGATTTCCGACGCACTCGGCACCGCGACGGAACTGAGAGCGCAGCGCAACTATGCCGGCCACCGGCTTTCGCCCTGGCTCGGACACGTCATGGTGTCCCGGCAAGAAACCGCACGGCCTTTGCTTACACCGGGCGAAGTCATGCAGCTGCCGCCCAACGACGAACTCATCCTTGTATCGAGCCTCGCACCGATCCGCGCCAGAAAGCTGCGTTATTTCGAAGACCGCAATTTCATATCGCGCGTGACAGACGCGCCAGCTCTCGGGGACGGCCGCTATTTCGATGTGCCTGCTCCGCGCCCGAACGATTGGGGCGGACAGGTGCGCGGTCTGCACGAGGAGCTTGCCGCCCTCGTCGATGCGGAGACGAACGGCGCGGATGACGATGGCGGCATGCAGCTTCAGCGGCATCCCGCGCTCGCGGAGGCGGACACCGTCCTCCAGCCGGAAGCAGACACGCAGCGGGACGCAGACCAGGACGACGAGTCGGACTCGCAGAGCAGGACCATCTCGCGCGGCAGGCTCGGGATTGTCGGCCGCGCACACGCGATCAACGAGGGAGAGCATCGGCGGGGCGCCGATGACGACCTCATGCCGGCCTTTTGAGGGATGCAATGAAGCCGAGGCACAATCTCTACTTGGATGAAGATGTCGGCGAGCAGCTAGAGGCGCTCACCGCGAAGGCCGGATCGTCCAAGTCTTCCATCGTGAACGATGCTGTGCGGGCCTATCTCGCACGTCGTGGTGCCAAGGAGCTCGACGACGCTTTCAAGGTTCGGCTCGATCGTGTCAGCGAGCAACTGCGCCGACTTGAGCGCGACCAGAGCGTGATGATCGAGAGCTTCGCCCTCTTCGTTCGATACCATCTCGGGATCACGCCGCCTCTCCCGGCATCTGAGCAGGCGGCGGCCCAGGCCCTGGGACGTGACCGCTTCCAACAGTTCATCGAGCAAGTCGGGCGCCGCATGGCCGGCGACAAGCGCATCGCGGAAGAAGTCGCCGAACGCGCTATCGCGGCGCGATCGGCCAGCGAACCCACACCTCATCAGATGGCGGCCGAGTGATGAGCGCGCGCCGGGAGCACAGCGAGAGCCACGAGCGTCGCCGCACGATGCTCCGCACGGCCATGGGACCGGCAATCGCCGAGGCTCTGTCGGACCCGCTGGTCATCGAGATCATGGTCAATCCGGATGGCTTGCTCCGGCTAGATCGGCTAGGCGCCGGCCGCTGCGAGACGCCTTCGCATCTCGCACCCAGCGAGGTGGAGCGCATCATCCGGCTGGTCGCCTCGCACGTCCGCCTGGAAGCACATGCGAACAATCCCATCGTCAGTGCCGAGCTGCCCTCGCGCGAGGACGGTGTGGCCGGGGAGCGCTTCGAGGGTCTGCTGCCGCCGGTTGCTCTCGCGCCATGCTTCACCATCCGCAAGCCCGCAAAGCGCGTCTATACGCTCGACGACTATGTGAATGACCGGATCATGCTGCCGGTCCAGGCCGAGGCGCTTCGCCAAGCGGTTTCCGACCGCAAGAACATCTTGGTCGCGGGTGGCACGAGCTCCGGCAAGACAACGCTGGCCAATGCGCTCCTGGCGGAAGTTGCCTCGCTCAACGAGCGCGTCATTCTCATCGAAGACACGCGCGAACTGCAGTGCGCCGCGCCCGATTGCGTGGCCCTGCGGACGAAATCGGGCGTCGTCTCGCTGGCCGATCTCGTGCGCTCGACGCTACGCCTGCGGCCGGACCGCATCATCGTGGGAGAAGTGCGCGGACCTGAAGCACTCGACATGCTGAAGGCCTGGAACACAGGACATCCCGGCGGCATTGCGACGGTTCATGCGAATTCCGCTTCCAGCGCGCTCTACCGGTTGGAGCAGCTTGTTCAGGAAGTGGTCGTTTCTGTTCCGCGAC
>CAZCJI010000437.1:0-2729 GCA_964498625.1 uncultured Rhizobium sp. | reverse complement strand
ATCACGCTTCGGCCAAAAAGTATCGGTGAGATAAAGGCTTCTGAGGGGAAGCTGTTGTGAACAATCAACTGTGGACAAGACGAGGCCTGATCGCCGGGGCGACTATGTTGCCCCTAGCCGCGCGGGCCGGCGATAATCCCGTCGGACTGATCGAAGCCATCGAAACTCGCGCCGGCGGGCGGCTGGGCATGGCCGCGCTCGACACGGGGTCCGGCCGGCGGATCGGCTATCGCGCGGACGAGCGCTTTGCGATGTGCTCGACCTTCAAGCTGCTGCTCGCTGCCGCAGTGCTGCACAAGGTCGATCTCGGTCAGGAGAATCTCGACCGCCGGATCGCCTACACCAGGGCCGATATCCTGCCGCATTCGCCGGTCGCCGAGGCGAACCTCGCGAAGGGCAGCCTTACCCTCGAACGCATGGCCGAGGCCGCGGTTGAGGACAGCGACAATCTCTGCGCCAACAAATTGATCGCGTCGCTCGGCGGCCCGCCGGGTGTGACGGCCTATATCCGCAGCCTTGGCGACACCGCCACGCGGCTCGACCGCACGGAGCTTGCGCTCAACACGGCCATTGCCGGCGACGAGCGCGATACGACCACGCCGGACTGGATGCTGCACGATCTGAAAGTACTCACGCTGGGCGATGCGTTGTCGGCGGCGTCATGCGACAGGCTCTTGCGCTGGCTGGTGGCCTGCACCACGGCCGCGGCGCGGATTCCTGCGGGCCTTCCGAAGGGCTGGAAGAGCGGCAACAAGACCGGTACCGGCGACAACGGCTCCACGAACAATGTCGCGATCATCTGGCCGCCGGGCCGCAAGCCTATTCTGCTCGCGGTCTATTTCACGGAGTCGAAGGTCGATCTTCCCAAACGCGAAGCCGTAATCGCCGATGTCGCGCGCGTGGTGAGCAAGGCGTTTGTCTAAGGTGCGGGCTTTGCCAAAGACGCGGGTTGGGACCAAGCTAGGAAAGATCGCTAGGGCGAAGCCGAAGGGCAAATAAATGGACGCGACCGCTGGCAGTATGCTCAAGACTTGGTCTTTTCGGTTGGACATGAACCGTAGAGGCGTTACGTCTCAATGGACGCCGCTGCTCCGCCAAACGGTGGAGAACCTCATCGAAAAACTCAAAGCTCTAGAGCCCGCTGAAATCATTGATATAGATGGCGATCTCGAACACAGCGTCAAAATCGTTAGAAGTAAGACCGGCGAAATACTGTGTCAGTTCGAGATGCTGCCGAATGCGGTAGCTGAAGGCCTGTCAAAGTCCTAGGCGCGTGCTGCTAAAATAATATCGCCACAAAAACGAAAATCATCATCTTGGGTTGACGGGCAAAGCTGCACCCAGATTTTGGGATGGTGTGCGCGGTGCTTACCGCATGGCGAATTTAATCTCCGACACCTCTTGAACCTCGGCAAAAATGTTCCCATTTCGTTCTACGAGGCCTGTGTCAGGTCTTGGGTGCCTTTTGCTGGCTTTTCTCCCGAAGAAGGAAGGGGGAGAGGGGGTGTGGGGAGCGCTCAAAATGAAAAACGACTCTCAAGCTGTAGTGGGTCCGGCCCCGGCAGCGCCGAGGAAGGAAAACGAAGGGAGGGGACCCCCTCCGGGAATTTGAGGTTCAAATGGGCAAGCGGACGGGGCGGCCGAGAGGCGCGCCACCCGGAAACACCAACCGCCTGAAACATGGGCGGTATTCGAGGATCCACCTCGCGGAACGTGCCGAGGTGAGTGCCTTGCTGCGCGACTCGCGGCGATTGGTCCGCCGCGCACTGCTGTTCCTGCGGCTGCGGAAGGTGCTGCAGAGGAAATGGGAGCTGGCTGTTCGGGCTGCTCGTGTCATTCCCGGCGAACATTGCGCGCAAGGCGCGCGATGTGAGGGAGGGGAACCTAACTTCCTGGGTATTTTGGCATTGCAAAAGTTGGCTTCCCTTCCCTCGACGCGTGCTCGCGCACGCGCCTCGCCGGGAATGACAATGGAAGCAAGGCGGATGACGCAACGTCATGCGGCAACGATGACAAACCGGCGTCAGACCGCTATGCCGTTCGCCGCAAAATTCGCGATGGCGTTCCCATGAGAGTTGTTGGCGGCAAGTGGTCGAACTGGTCGGGCGGCGTGCGCTGCAAGCCGAAGAAGATCGCAGCGCCGAAAGACGAGATCGATCTCGCCGTGACCGTGCGCCAGGCAGAGGGGCCGGTGCGCGTGCCCGGCAGCGGCCATTCCTTCACGCCCGTCAACGCGACCGACGGAACGCTGATCGATCTTTCGGCCTTCACCGGCCTCAAGAATGTGGACGCGCGCAGGGAGACCGCGACGCTGGCCGCCGCGACGCCGCTGTGGCAGGTGGGGCCGCTGCTTCATGCCCATGGTTTCGGGCTGAAAAACATGGGCGATATCGATCGCCAGACGCTGGGCGGTGTTGTCGGAACGGGCACCCATGGCACGGGACGCACGCTCAAGAATTTCTCCGCCGAGGTTGCCGGCTTCCGTCTGCTGCTGGCAAGCGGCGAGTTAATCAACTGCACGGCCAACGAAAACGCCGATGTGTTCAACGCGGGGCGCACATCGCTCGGCGCGCTTGGCGTGATGACCGAGATCACAATGCATGTGCGGCCGGCCTATAGACTGATCGAGAACAATTTCGTCATGCCGATCGACGAAATGCTGCGCATGTTTAAAAGCCTGGTCGCGGACAACCGGCATTTCGAGTTCTTCTGGTTTCCCTATGCCGATG
>CAZCJI010000436.1:0-2732 GCA_964498625.1 uncultured Rhizobium sp. | reverse complement strand
TGCAGATGAACCGGCCGGACGAGCTGAACTCGATGGTCGTGGAGTTCTGGAAGGAACTGCCCACCATCGTCGAGGAGATCGACGAACAGGCGAAGGCGCGCGTGATCGTCATCTCATCGACCGGCAAGCATTTCACCGCGGGCATGGACCTGGCCAATTTCACCAACAGCACCGCCGGCACGGCGGTCGCCACATTGGAGCGCGGACGGCGCGCCGCGAACTTGCGCCATCATGTGCTCGATATCCAGCATTCCTTCAACGTGCTCGACCACGCACGCATGCCCGTGCTGGCGGCGATCCAGGGCGGATGCGTCGGCGGCGGTGTCGACCTCACCAGCGCTTGCGACTGCCGTTATGCGACGGAGGACGCCTTCTTCGTCATCCAGGAAATCAACATCGGCATGACCGCCGATGTCGGCACCTTTCCGCGCCTGTGCAAATTGCTGCCGCAGGGCATGGTGCGCGAGCTGGCCTATTCCGGCCGCCGCCTGCCCGCGAAGAAAGCGCTGGAATTCGGTCTCGTCAACGACATCTTCCCGACGCAGGAAGCGATGATGAGCCACGTCATGGCGCTCGCCAAAGAGATCGCGGAGAAATCGCCGCTCGCGGTGCACGGCTCGAAAGTGATGATCAACTACGCGCGCGATCATACGATTGCCGACGGTCTCGATTACATCGCGACCTGGCAGGCCGGCATGTACAATCCCGAGATCGACATGCGCGAGGCGATGGTCGCGCGCAAAGAAAAGCGCACGCCGCAATTCGCCAATCTATTGCCGGTTCGCAAAGTGCGGGATTAACGCTTCCAATTTTCTGTAAGAAAGTTCGCCTGCCGCCGACTACCTTGTCTGGAGTGGTAAGGCGGCGGCATGTCGGAGACGGACCAGGACGAGATTTATCGTCGAGTGATCGCGGAGCACGGGCCCGCGATTGGCCGACTTGGACGCGCCTACGAGGCCGATCCCGAGCTGAGACGGGATCTGCTGCAGGAAATCCATGTCGGGCTTTGGCGAAGCTTCGCTGTGTTCGACGGGCGTTGTTCTCTGCGCACCTGGGCCTATCGCGTGGCGCACAACATCGCGAGTTCCCACGTTGTGCGACGAACCAGGAGCGGCAAGCAGGTGAGCCTCGATATGCTTGCGGAATTGCCGGACAGCGGCAACGTTGAAGAGTCGGCATCGGAAAAACAGATGCTCGAGAAACTCACCGCACTGATCCGCACTCTCGATCAGCCCGACCGGCAGATCATCCTGCTCTATCTGGAAGATATGGATGCAGCGGCCATCGCTGACGTCACCGGCCTCAAGCCCGGCGCCATCGCAACCAAGATTCATCGCATCAAGGGGCTGCTCGCGCGGCGCTTTCAGGACGGAAGGCCGGTATGAGCGACCTCAAGGACATCTGGAAATCTCAGGAAACGGAGGAGGCACCCATGGCCATCGAAGACATCCGCGCGCAGGCCGGCAAATTCCATTCGCGCATCCGCGCGCGCAATCTGCGCGAATATATCGGCTCTATCTTCGTCATCGCGGTATTCGGGTTCTATATCTGGACCTTTCCGAACCCGTTGATGCGCCTTGGCAGCACGATGATCATTGCCGGTACGCTCTACATGGTCTGGCAGCTGCGCAAGCGCGGCAGTTCTGACCCGCTTCCGTCGGTCGATTCGGCTTCGGCGTGGCTCGACTATCACAGGCACGCGCTGGAGACGCAGCGCGATGCGTTGCGCAGTATCTGGAAGTGGTATCTGGCGCCTTTCGTGCCCGGGCTCATTGTATTCCTGGCTGGAAAGGTCCAGTCGCAGCCGCATCGCATGTGGCTTCCCACTGCCATCGCCGCCGTGATCTGCTTCGCGGTTATTTCCGGCATCTGGATGCTGAACGCGTGGGGTGCGCGCCGGCTGCAGCGCCAGATCGATAGATTGCCGAGCCGGGCAAACTAACCCGCTGCGACGTGGTGGTGCAAAAGATCGACGGCGGGACCGTCACTCCACACGTCGGTCAACGGCACACCGTTCTTCTCGATCATCGCCTGCGCGTGGGCATAACCCTCTGCGACGGCGCGATCGAACTTTTTCCAGTCGCGCAGACCGATATCGGGCAGCGTCGGCTCGAAGAGATAGTCGGCCTGCTCGCGCACCACGCGGCGCTGCGCTTCAGAACCCACAGTTCCTGAACGCATCAGGATCGAGACGATGGACGGCGTGCCGCGCATCCGCTGCGCGATCAGCCACCACAGCGGCCGCTCGCCGTATTTGTCGTCCTTGACCTGAAGATCGATTTCGCCGGTGACATCGGAGGCGATGATCGGCCCGCTCTCGCGCTGGCGCATGACGTCGACAGGCAGATTGTTCATCACACCGCCATCGACCAGCAGATGGCCGTGATGGGTGACAGGCGGCAGAATTCCCGGCAGCGCCACGCTCGCGCGCAAGGCCCGCCATAGCGGTCCGGCGCGATGCACATGAATGCGGCCCGAAGTCAGATCCGACGACACGCAGAAGAACGGCCGCGGCAATTCCTCGATGCGCACATCGCCGAAATGCTGGCGCAACAGATCCGAGACCCTCTTGCCGCGCACCAGCGCAATCAGCGGTATCGTGTAATCGGATAGCGGATTGCTGGTGACGAAGGCATCGCGCATTCGCCATGTCAGTTCCTCGACATCCCATTCCATCGCAAGGCCCGCTGCGATGATCGCGCCCATGCTGGTGCCGCCGAGATTGTCGAACG
>CAZCJI010000435.1:0-2733 GCA_964498625.1 uncultured Rhizobium sp. | reverse complement strand
TGATGATCGAGGAAATCCTCAAGGTCGAGGAAGAGCACACCAACGACATGCACGACCTGCTTGTCGCGCATGAAGGCAAACCGATGCTGCCGAAGGACTGAAGAACAACAAAAGAGGAAACATGGCACGGAAATATTCCAAGAGCGCGAGTAAAGACGTCGAACGCGCGCTGCATGAAGAGAAACGCGGCGAGCTGAAAAGCGGGCCGGGCGGTAAGGGCGGCACCGTGAAGAGCCGCAAACAGGCCATCGCTATCGGGCTCTCCGAAGCGCGGGCCAAAGGCAAGAAGGTGCCGAAGAAAACGGCCAAGAAAAGCGCGAAGAAGAAAAAGAAAAGCAGCTGACGCGCCAATCGAAGAGGGAGAGACGCATGAGACTGGTTCTATTGATTATCCTGATCCTGCTCCTGGTGGGATCGTTCCCGGTATTTCCGTACAATGCCGGGTGGGGTTACTACCCGAGTGGCGGTCTGGGCCTCGTTCTGCTGATCGTTATCATCCTCGTCTTGATGGGGCGAATATAGTTTTCGGAGATACCCCTCACCCTTCGACAAGCGCAAGGTGAGGGATTACCAAACCCTCATGCTGAGCCCTCATCCCGAGCTTGTCGAGGGACGAAGCATGAGGGCAGCGCCGTTCACATAATTCGCTCGTTGCGATAATACCGCCGGCATGAGCGAAGAACTGCTGCTGCCCGACAACGCAACGCGCGAAGAAATCTACGCAGCCATCCTTCCGCAGATCGAAGCGGTGATGGATGGCGTGGACGATCTCATCGCCAATCTCGCCAATATCGCGGCCATCCTCAAACAGGCGTTCGATTTTCACTGGGTCGGCTTTTATCGTACAACCACGCCGAACTTGTTGATGCTCGGCCCATTTCAGGGCCCGCTTGCTTGCGTGAGCATTGCTTTCGACAAAGGTGTGTGCGGCGCCGCGGCCACGACACAGAAAACGGTGATCGTCGAGGACGTAGACCAGTTCCCCGGTCACATCGCGTGCTCCAGCCTCTCGAAGTCCGAGATCGTCGTGCCGCTGGTCGCGGGCGGCGAAACCAAGCTGGTTCTCGACATCGACAGCGACAAGATCGACGATTTTGGCGTTGTCGATCAGCGTTATCTCGAACAGATCGTCGCGCTGATCGCGAAACGGCACTTTTAGTCGCGACTTTTATGTCTTGGCCACCACAAATCCCGCGCGCGGGAAGTGCACCACCACATCGCCGACTTCAGGCGCGTTGCGTTTTATCGCGATCTCATGGCGGTTGCTGAACACGATCTCGCCAGCGACCGGATCGCGGCCGTAGTCGTCGGCTGACACTGTGACCTTGTCGCCGGACTTCAACCCGCGCGGATCGGCGGCGTCCGTCGCGGGTTGTGCGTCCGATGTCGCGGCCCTGGCGATCGCAAGCGCTTCCTTCGAGTCCATGGGCGTGGGCTTGCCGTGGCCGAGCGCGGCCACGCGCGCGACCCAGGCGTCGACCTTCGGAAATTCCTCCATCATCGCGCCGGCAAGATGCGGCAGCGCCGCCTTGATCCACCAGAAATTCATGTAGGCATGGATGTCCGCCGCGCCCGGCTTCGGTCCGCCCATATAGTCGCGGCCATCTTCCAGAGTCTCGGCGACGAAGTCCGCATGCGCGCGCCATTGGTCCTTTGCAAAGGGTGCGGCCGCTGCCATCGCTTCGGTGGAGAAGGTGTTGCCGGACATCTTGGCGCGGTCCTGCTTGAACGCTTCCGGCACCATGTGGCCGATCTCGCCGAACACGACGCCAACGCTGGGCATGAAGAACAAGCGGTCGCTCCAGAAGCCGATGGCGTAGGCGAGGCCATTCTTGATCGGGAAGATCGACGGCGTGGGAAAGCGCCGTTCCAGTTCGCGAAGAATGATCTGCGTGTCGCAGTAGATGTCGGCGCCGATCTGCATCACCGGCGTCTTGCGATAGCCGCCGGTCAACGGCATCAGATCGGGCTTCGGCATCATGTTGGGAATTTCTACCGAACGCCACGCAAGCTGCTTGATCCCGAACGCGACACGGATTTTTTCCGAAAAGGGCGAGGTCGGATAGTGATGAAAAATTATCTCATGGTCAGCCATTTCAGATCCTCACACCCTCGTCATGGTCGCCCTTGAGGCGGCCATCCAACTTTTTTGCGCTCGCGGACGCTCGCTTGATGGATGGCCGGGTCAAGCCCGGCCATGACGATCTTAAGAGTAGCGTCGTCACCGCATCTCGTTCGAAAAGCGGATGTTGTCTTTCTTCATGCCTTCCAGCACGACATCGAGGCCGCCAGAGCGGATCATCCATTCCAGGCGGTGATCGCGATATTCGCGCTTGAACATGCCGCCTTCGATAGCCTTGTGAACTTGCGTCATCGACGTGGCGACGGCAGCTGCGGCGCCGGCCGATTTCTTCACCGATGGTCGAGCGTTGGCGCGTTTCAGCCATTGTCCAAGGAGCGAATTCTCATCCGGCCCGATGCCATTGCTGCGCGCGCCGTTGAGATATGGCACGACCGAAAGATCGCCGAGCCCGAAAATGTCGCCGCCGAACCATTCGCCGTCGCCCAGTTGCCGCGTCAGCCATTCATAGATTCCACGCGCCTGTTTCGACGCGCGTGCCTCCAGCGTGCGGGCGCGCTCACCCTCCGCGCGCTTGAACCATTTGATCTCGCCCAGGCCCCAGTTGATCGGCTCGAACGACGTGTCCATCACGTCCTCGATGGTGCGCAATT
>CAZCJI010000434.1:0-2757 GCA_964498625.1 uncultured Rhizobium sp. | reverse complement strand
GTATTTCTACAATCGCTGCCTGCATGTCTTCGCGGGCTTCGCCGATGCGCCGGGCTATCGCACCATCAAGACAATCCAGACCGGCGCGCTGTCGCAATACGCGCCGGTGCGCGGCTGGGGCGAGATCACCTGGAAGGAGCTGACCGAAGGCGGCCACGTCATCGCCGGTTCGCCGGAAACCGTGCGCCAGCGCATGGAAGACCTGATCAAGTCGCTGCGCGTCGGAAACATCTTCTGCCTCATGCATGTCGGCGACATGCCGAAAGAGAAGTGCATGTATTCGACGAAGCTGTTCGCCGAGAAGGTGATGCCGAAGCTGCGCGGTCTGTTCCCCGAATACGCCGATGACGGTCGCTTCTGGTGCCACCCGATCAAGCAGGTCACGCCGGGGTCGCTTCCGCGCGAAGCCGTGGCGGCGGAGTGATGGCGATGGAATTGACGACTGTCGCCACGCAACACGTTCCCGTTCGCTACTACGATGGCGGCAATGGTCAGCCACTCTTCTTCCTGCATGGCGCGGGCGGATTGGAGGCGAAGGATCCGTTTCTGAACGCCTTGGCCGAGAAGTATCATGTCTGCGCGCCGCTGCTGCCCGGCTATGGCGACAGCGAGGAATGCGGCGAGCTGCGCGACATGCTCGACATCACGCTGCACACGCTCGATGTCGTCGATGCGCTGGGGCTGAAAGACCCGATTCTCGCCGGACATTCGATGGGCGGCATGATCGCGGCCGAGATGGCGGCGCTGGACAATCACCGCTTCTCGCGTCTCGCACTGATCGCGCCGGCAGGTCTATGGCTCGACGATCATCCGATCCCGGACATCTTCTCGCTGGTGCCATATGAATATCCGCCGCTGCTGTTTCACGATGCGGACGCCGGCGCCGCGCTGATGACGCAGGGCATGGCATTCGACGATCCGGAATGGCTGAAAGCCTTCCTTGTCACCAACGCGCGCCAGCTCGGCATGGCGGGCAAGCTTCTGTTTCCGGTGCCGGATCGCGGCCTTTCGCAGCGTCTCTATCGCATCCGCGCCAAAACGCTGCTCATCTGGGGCGACAGCGACAAGCTTGTACCGCCGGCCTACGCGCAGGCGTTCAAGAAGGGCATCAAGGGCGCCGAACTCGCCGCGATCCCCGAAGCCGGACACATGATCATCTGGGAAAAGACCGCCGCCGTGATGACGGCGCTCGAAAGGTTGAAATGATGGCGCGGCTAGCGGCTTTGCTCGTGGCGATGCTGATATGTGGTGCCACAAAGTCTGCTGCTTCGTCAGTCGATGGTGACTGGCGTTCGTTTGCGTCCGACTTGCAACGCCACGCCACGCGCGTGTCAATCAACGAGTGCAGAGCGAGCAATGACTTCGTCTACGCGGTCATATTTCCTGTCGGCAAAGAAGAAGGGCGTTATCTCGAAGCTCGTGTCCACGAAGGCAAGCTGATAAATGTGCTCAAATTCGATCGGGTGATCGTGAAGGGTCGCATACTTGTCGAGCCTCACACTGCGTTTGCCCTCTTAACATCCGACAAGGCGGTCACAGAAAAGATTGTTTGGGGGTTGGCTACATTACCACTGAATCCGACAACATTTACGCATGAGACGCCAAAATTTCTGAACGCGCCTGAATGTCCGCCAATATCATAAGGAGTCGCCGATGTCTGACTACGATCTCATCGTTCGCGGCGGCACGATCGCCGACGGCAAGGGCGGCGCGCTCTATGAGGGCGATGTCGCGGTGACGAACGGCAGGATTTCCGCCGTCGGCAAAGTCGCAGGTCAAGGGCGCGAAGAGATCGATGCAAAGGGAAAGCTCGTCACGCCGGGCTTTGTCGATATCCACACGCACTATGACGGCCAGGCGACGTGGGACACGCGTCTTGCGCCATCGAGCTGGCATGGCGTGACGACGGTGGTGATGGGCAATTGCGGCGTCGGCTTCGCGCCGGTGCATCAGGGCGATCACGCGCGGCTGATCGAGCTGATGGAAGGCGTCGAGGACATCCCCGGCGTCGCGCTGCACGAAGGCCTGAAGTGGAACTGGGAATCGTTCGGCGATTATCTCGATGCGCTGGAGCAGGTGCCGCACGACATCGATGTCTGCGCGCAGCTCGCGCACGGTGCGCTCCGCGTCTACGTGATGGGCGAACGCGGTGCGGCCATCGAGCCGGCGAATGAAGACGACATCGCCAGGATGCGTCACCTGACGAAAGAGGCGATGCAGGCCGGCGCGCTCGGCTTCACGACGTCGCGGACCATTTTGCACAAGAGCGTGAAGGGCGAACCGACGCCGGGTCTGCGCGCCGAGGAAGCCGAACTCATGGGCATCGCGATGGGCATCGCCGATGCCGGCCGCGGCGTGATGGAGCTGATCTCCGATTTCGACTCCCCCGATCCGCTGACCGAGTTCGCCATGCTGCGCCGCCTGGTCGAGCGTTCGGGCCGTCCGCTGTCGCTGTCGCTGGCACAGGCCGGATCGTCGCCGGATGGCTGGCGCGGTCTGCTCGGCCTGATCGAACGGGCGTCGAAGGATGGCCTCGCGATCCGCGGCCAGGTCGCGCCGCGCCCCATCGGCTTGCTACTGGGTCTTCAGGGCACGATCAATCCGTTCATCGCGCATGAGACGTTTGCCGAGATCAAGGATAAGCCGCTCGCCGACAAGGTGCGCATCATGCGCGATCCGTCGTTCCGCGCGCGCATGCTGGCGGAGACCGAAGCCAAGCAGACGCACCCGCTCGCGCGCCGCGTGATGGCGTTCGAC
>CAZCJI010000433.1:0-2783 GCA_964498625.1 uncultured Rhizobium sp. | reverse complement strand
AAAACAGACAACCCTCCCCCCTTTTTTGGGGGTGTGGGCAGGGTGAGGGGGCGCTGCAGCGCGCTTGATGAGCCGTCGGAATGTGTTAGAGCGGCCACGACCTATGGCGACTTCGACTCAGGTATCACCGTCACGACGGGGCCGTGCGTGTTGCTTAGGGCAACGAGCCCAAAACAGACATGGGTGTTGCCGTCAAGCCGAATTCCTTCTTTGTTGTTGCTTCCGCTCAGATCACAAAAGAACGCATAGCCGTGCGGGCACTTCGTCTGAAGTACCGCGCAAGCCTTCATCAGTTCAATGTCGTGAGGATTGATCGGCACCGGCGGCCATTGATGCGCATCGGGGCTTTGCGGTTCTGCTGCGCTTGGCGCGCCAAAAATCGCGTTCTTAATCGTCGTGATGTTTGTCGCTACGCCAGCCAAGATGGCGAGGGCGCCGATGACCCCGATGGTCATCTTAGTCAAACGCGGGAAGTGCCTGCTGAAAAAGCCTTTTTCCTGGTCAATATCGGTCACGCCTGAAATCTCCTTAGTCGCTTCCTCCCCACCCAGTATTTTCGCGATCTACGCCCGCGCGCTTCGAAAGGCGAGTCACAGGCTGCTTCATTCACAGCCAAATAAGTTGAATTGGCTCTTGAAATCGTAACGGGCGCCGTCCTGCGCTTGATTTTACCACCCCCTCACCCCACCCTCTCCCCCACTTCGCGGGGGCGAGGGAGAAGCCTTTGTTTTTGAGGGAGATTTTGTGATCCGTCGGAGTCTTTCGCTCGCGCTGCTGCTTGTCTGCGCCATCGCCGCGCCTGTGGCGGCCCGCAATATCGCCATCGACGACATGTTCGCGGAGCGCGTCATCGCCGATCCGCAAATCTCCGCCGACGGGAATTGGGTCGCCTACACCGTGGAGACCGCGGACCCGAAAGCCGATGAGAAATACAGTCACATCTGGATGACACGCTTCGACGGCGCGCGCACGATCCAGCTTACCGGCCGCGCGCATGAAAGTGAAAACACGCCGCGCTTCAGCCCCGACGGCAAATTCATCGCCTTTCTTTCCGACCGCGACGACGGCGCGGAGAAGGACGACGCGACGGTTCAGGTCTGGCTGATGGATCGCGCCGGCGGCGAGGCCCGGCGCCTTACCGATTTCAAGGGCGCGGTCAGCGACATCGTTTGGTCGCCGGACAGCAAAAAGCTCGCGCTGATCGTCGAAGATGCGAAGCCCGACGGGCCGAAGCAGAAGAAAGCCGATGACGACAGCGACAGCGCGAAGTCCAAGCCCATCGTCATCGACCGGTTCTATTTCAAGGAAGACATCACCGGCTATCTCGGCAAGGAGCGCCAGCATCTCTATGTCTTCGATCTGGCGAGCCGGAAGGCGGAGCGGATCGTTCCGGGCGCGTTCGATGAATACGAACCGGCATGGTCGCCCGACGGAAAATCCATCGCCTTTGTGTCGAAGCGCGCCCGCGCCGATTTCGACCGCGACGAAAACTGGGATCTCTATGTCGTCGCGGCAAAGGCGAATAGCCAGCCGCGCGCGCTCACGACCTTTCCCGGTCCCGACAACGAGCCCGACTGGGCGAGCTATCCCGCGTGGTCGCCGGATGGGAAGACGATTGCCTATATTCAGGGCGGGCCGCTGAAGCTGATCGAATACGCGGTACATCATCTGGCCGTCGTGCCGGCGAGCGGTGGCGCGCCGCAGATCTTGACCGCAGCGCTCGACCGCAACGTGATGGAGCCGACATGGTCCGCCGACGGCAAGACGATCCATTTCATCGTGGAAGACGACCGGGCGAAATGGCTCGGCAGCATTTCATCGGCCGGTGGTGCCGTTCAGCGCATCGCGGGCGCGCGCGAGGCGATCTACGATCACCGGTCTACGCCGCAAGGCCGTGAGGCGCTTCTGATCGGCACGCCAAACACGCCGTTTGAAATCTATGCCTTCGACGGCAAAGGCGCGCCGCGCCAGATCAGCCATCAGAACGACTGGCTCAAAGGTGTCACGCTCGGCACCACAACCGAAACATCCTTCAGGAGCAAGGACGGTACAGAGGTGCATGGTTACATCGTCGCGCCGCCGGGCTGGCATGGCGGTGGACATCTGCCCGCGATCCTGTCGAACCATGGCGGCCCGGTCGATCAATGGGACCTGACGTTCGATTCCGGTCTGCAGCTGTTCGCGGCGCAGGGCTATGCAGTGATCGTCGCCAATCCGCGCGGCAGTTCCGGCCGCGGCGAGAAATATTCGAGCGCGCTTTATGCCGATTGGGCGGGACCGGCGGTGCCGGACGTGCTTGCCGCGGTGGACGACGCGGTCAAGCGTGGCATCGCCGATCCGAACCGGCTGTGCGTGGAAGGATGGTCCTATGGCGCCATTCTCACCAATTACGTCATCGCATCGGATACGCGGTTCAAATGCGCGATCAGCGGCGCCGGCATCTCCAATGTCCTCGCGGGCTACGGCACCGACGAATATGTCCGCGATTATGAGGCGGAGCTTGGCGTGCCCTGGAAGCACACGGATATCTGGCTGAAGAACTCGTTCCCGTTCCTGCATGCCGATCGCATCAAGACGCCGGTGTTGTTCATGGGCGGGGAAAAAGACTTCAACGTGCCGCTGCTCAATGTCGAGCAGATGTATCAGGCGGTGAAGAGCCTGGGGCTGGAGAGCCAGCTTATCGTCTATCCCGGCCAGTTCCATGGCCTGCAGCAGCCCAGCGATCTGAAGGACCGCATGGTCCGAGACATCGCGTGGATCAACAAGCATCTCAAAGGCGGCAG
>CAZCJI010000432.1:0-2788 GCA_964498625.1 uncultured Rhizobium sp. | reverse complement strand
ACGGTTTTGCCGTCGTCGTTGACGCGCATGTAGAACGCCTTGATGTCCTTGGGATAGTTCATGACGATCACGGGCTTTCCGACATGCTTCTCGGTCAGATAGCGCTCGTGCTCCGACTGCATGTCGATGCCCCAATGCACCGGGTAGTCGAATTTCTCCGGTGATTTCTCCAGCACCTTGATCGCATCGGTGTAATCCATGCGCACGAATTCGGAATTGACGATGCCTTCGAGCTTCGCGACCAGCCCCTTCTCGACGCGCTCATCGAAGAAGGCGAGGTCTTCCGCGCGCTCGTTGAGCAACGCCTTGAACGTGTATTTCAGCAACCGTTCCGCCAACGTCGCATCGTCGGCGAGATCGGCGAACGCGATCTCCGGCTCGATCATCCAGAACTCGGCGAGATGGCGGCTGGTGTTCGAGTTCTCGGCGCGGAATGTCGGCCCGAAGGTGTAGACCTTCGACATCGCCAGGCAATATGCCTCGACGTTCAGCTGACCCGACACGGTCAGGAACGCTTCATGGCCGAAGAAGTCCTTGGAGAAATCGACCGCGCCGTCTTTTGTGCGCGGCAAATTCGCGAAGTCGAGCGTCGAGACGCGGAACATCGCGCCCGCGCCTTCGGCATCGGACGACGTGATGATCGGCGTGTTGACCCAGAAGAATCCGTCCTCGTCGAAGAAACGATGGATCGCCTTCGCCAGCGAATGACGCACGCGCGTCGCCGCCGAGATCGCATTGGTGCGCGGGCGCAGATGCGCGACCTCGCGCAGATATTCGAACGTGTGCGCCTTGGGCGAGATCGGATAGGTGTCTGGGTCCTCGACCCAGCCGATCACGTCTACCTGCGTCGCCTGCATCTCGAAGGGCTGGCCCTTCGCGGGCGACGGCACGATGGTGCCGGTGGCGCGCACGGCGCAGCCGGCGGTGAGCTTCAGAACCTCGTCGGCATAATTGGGCAGCGTGTTCGGCACTACCACCTGCACCGGATGGAACGTCGATCCATCGGACACCTGCACGAAGGAGATGCCGGCCTTGGAGTCGCGGCGCGTGCGCACCCATCCGCTGATGATGACGGGAGTCTCTTTCGGCGCGTCGCCGGAAAGAATGCTGCGGGCGTTGAAGGTTTGCTTGCTCATGGGCGAGAGGTACTCAGGCGCAAGAAAATTGTCCAGCGCGGGAGCGGGTCAACGGCTAGAGCGCGCAGGCGTAAAACCGCTATTGGTTGATATTTGAAATCGCTTTCTCAACAATTTCCCGCGCCGGCCGATACGTCCTCACATTCGAACCTCAAATTTTCGCAAGGGGGGTACCCCCTACTTATCGAACACCGCCGCAGTCGGAATTGTTGGTCTTGGGACGCGAACCACCAGCGCTTGATCTTTGATTTCACGTTTGGCGACACCCCCTCCCCGCCCCTCCTTCTTCTCCTTCGTTCGCGAGCGGGCGCTCGGGCGACTGAGATGGGTTTGGAACGCGCAGGTTCAAGCCTCCGCGGGATCACGAAGTGTTACGGGCATCAAGATCACCTGCACGATCACGATATACCTAACACCCAATCGCGCGCAGCGCGTGTTAGTCGGAAGCGGAAGGACTATCGGCAGCGTCAGGCGGCGAAGGTTTCCTAATCGGTTTATAAAACATGTCGACGACGATATCGGTGCCGCACAGAAGTAGCGCGGCGATAGCCAAATAGAGAAGGCCAAATACTTGATGCACTAGCATATGATCTTCCGTCGGCATCAGATTGGCATCCCGAACGACATTGTACTTGCGAAATAGCCCCCAAATCATCGAATCCACCGCCATGTACAAAGCCCAAAGGCCCATGGTTCTCAGGATCACGCCGAAAAGCTCGCGAGCAGTCACTCGATCCCCCTACCTCTAATTGCAATCGACTTTTAGCACGTGTAGCGGAAACGTCCCAACGCATGGATTTGCCGCGTGGTGCTAGCGTTACTTTGCGAGAAGATGGCGAAGTAAGCTTAGGGCGTCCCCGAACCGCGCGAATGGTTCAACCCGCGATCGTTAGTCGAGAAATAGAGTCAGGATCGTTTTTCCGTTCCAATCCCTTTGATGTTCGGGAATCTGCGCGGCCGCGTCATAAGCAAACAGCGCCGATGTTGAAATCACTTCTTCCCCCTTGCGTTCTAGTGTTATAGTTATATATAACACCAATGAGGCCAGCGATGGCCACGGGAAAAGCGAGGGTAACGCCATGCAAACGCTCATGAATATCGCTTTCGGCGCGATGTTGGCCGCTGCGTCTCTGGGTCCGGCAGCCTGGGCCGATGTATCCGAGGTCAACAGCCGGCTGCTGCATGCCGCCGCCTCGCTGGCCGGCCCGGCGACAGAAAGCCCGCTCGATCACGCCGTCGCCAGGGCCCGCGCCGCCCTGCCCGCGCTTCCGCAGCACGCGCACTGACACAGCACCCAATCCACGATGGCTCCTTTGGGACACGCAATGGACAATGACTGGAACGACAATCAGCCGATCTACCGGCAACTGCGCGACCGGGTGATCGCGATGATCCTCGACGGCGTTCTCAACGAAGGCGACCCGCTGCCCTCGGTGCGCAATGTCGCCGCCGAGTTTCGCGTCAATCCGCTGACTGTGCTCAAGGCGTATCAGCAGCTCGCCGACGAACAGATCGTGGAGAAGCGCCGCGGCATGGGCATGTATATCAATGCCGGCGCGCGCAAGCTTTTGCTCGCGGCCGAACGTCAGCGCTTTTTGAAAGAGCAGTGGCCCGCGATCCGCGCGACCATCGAGCGCCTTGGCCTCACCTCC
>CAZCJI010000431.1:0-2790 GCA_964498625.1 uncultured Rhizobium sp. | reverse complement strand
GCGCGTCTGGGACATCAACTCGGCCCAGTGGGGCGTGCGCGTCTATAAGCTGAGCGGCTTCATCGCGGGCCACGCCCCGGCGTTGGCGGCGGCGGGATCGTAAGTCTCAGGGCTTTCGCCAGCGCAGCGACATGCAGGAAAGGCCTGCATCGAGCTTGCGGATTTCGTCGATCTTCACGGGCTTCGCTGCGAAACCTTCGCGCTTAAGCATCTCGATCGTGCGTGGGAACCGATCGCCCACGAACACCGTGTCGTTGATGCGCAGGAAATTGGCGGCACCCTCTTCGCCTTCCGGCACGACCAGAACTTTCAGGCCTGCGAACAAGCCGCTTTCGGCCAAGCGCTTCGTCGCCATGACCGTGTCTTCGCTGAGCAAGGATGACGCCGATTTGAAATGAAGAATGTCGGCCGGTGTTTCGGCGATGCGCGCGTTGCGGCCAAACTCACTCAGCAATGTTACGAGACGTTCCGCGCCGGCGCGATTGGTGCGCCTGGAAAGGCCGATAAAAACGTCGTTTTGCGACACCAGCACATCGCCACCATCGGCGTATTCGTCACCCTGAAGTTTAAGCACGCGATCGAAATGTTTCTGGAGCGGCGCGCGCATGTGCTCCGCTTCGCCCAGTCGCGACGCGACGCCGGGACGAAGCAGGATCGCGCCTTCGGGAAACACCAGCGCCGGATCCTCGACAAAGACGGAATCAGGAAATTCTTCGAGCGGCGGCAGGACATCCACAGTGAGGCCCGCGCCCCGCAACGCATCGACATACGCGCCATGTTCGGCAACGACGCCGTCATAGCTTGGCGGGCTCGACGCGCTGCTGATGCCGTTGACAACACTGCGCCCCGGCTCGCGGACTATGGCATGGGTGAAATCGAAGACGCGCATTAGGCGTTCCAAGGCTCTTGAATTTGTATAGGCATTTGCCTACATAGGTGCAAGGGTCGACAATGGAATTCTCGGGTTTCGACTGGGACGACGGTAATCGCGCGAAGTGCCGGAAGCACGGCGTTTCGACCGAAATGATCGAGCGCCTGTTTCAGCAAGGCTTGGCGATCCTGCCCGATGCGGCGCATTCGCGGGACGAGAAACGCTTCAAGGCTGTTGGCAAGACGGAGCGGGGCCGCGCGGTCTTTGTTGTTTTCACGTTGCGCCGGCGCGGCGGCGTGGTGCTGATCCGCCCGATCAGCGCGCGGTACATGCACAGGAAGGAAGTGGAGCTTTATGAAAAAGGCAACGAAACTTAAGAAGCTGCCGGCGTTCAAGACCGACCGCGAGGCGGAACAGTTCGTCGATACGGCGGACCTCACGCAATACGATATGTCGGGCGGCGAGTTCGTTCGCTTCGAGCTGAAGCCCAAGGACAAATCCGTCAACCTGCGCCTTCCCGGCCAGTTGCTGGACGCCGTGCGCAACCGCGCCAAGCGCGCGGGACTGCCGTATCAGCGCTTCATCAGAATGGCGCTGGAAGAGGCGGTGAGGAAGTAAATTTGGAAACTTTCGTCCCAACCTCAGCTTCTCCCATTGTTCTGTTGTCATGCGTTAAATCCAAACGCAGCTATCGATGCAGAGCGGAGGAGATGTACACGAGTCCATTGTTCCAAAAGATGATGGCCTATGCCAAAATCCTAAAGCCAAAAAGCATTTTCATTTTATCGGCCAAATATGGCCTCTTGAGCACAAGCGATGTGATCGATCCTTACGAACAGACGCTCAAGGAGATGAAAAGTCCCGAAAGAAAGTTATGGGCCGAGCGCGTAATTTCTGAATTACGCAATCATTGCAGTCTCGACTCAGACAAATTTGTATTTCTCGCCGGCACCGCTTATCGAGAAAATCTTCTTCCTCATCTCAAACATAGTGCGATTCCGATGGAGAGCCTCGCATTTGGAAAACAGTTGCAGTGGCTGGAACGCCAACTGCGATGACCGCCGCATGCCAATACCTTCATCAAATCCTTTCGAGTCTGCCAAGGCTAAAGCGGGAAGATCTAGCCAATGTTCCTGCTAACGGTATCTACATTCTCTTTGAAAACGGAGAGCATGGGCACGGCGTGGAGCGCATTGTTCGCGTCGGCACACACAGGGGGCAAAACAACCTTGCCCCTCGTATTCGTGAGCATCTTTACACACCGAACAAAGATCGCAGCATTTTCAGAAAGCACGTCGGTCGCTGTTTGCTCGCCAGGGCAGACAATGCATTTCTCGCCCAATGGGAAATTGATCTCACCACAAAGAAAGCACGAGGGGTGCATCAGATCGATCACGCCAAACTTCGGGAAATCGAAGCAGAAGTTACGTGTTATATGATCGAGAATTTTTCGTTCACAGCTCTAAGTTTCGACACACAGACTGAAAGACTCCATGTTGAAGAGGCATTATTATCCACGATCTTTCATTGCTCCGATTGCGGACCTTCTGAGACTTGGTTGGGGAAGTTTCATCCGAAATCTGCAATCATCAAAGCTTGTGGCTTGTGGAATGTTCAAAGTTTGAAAGGGCATCTGTTGAATCTCACGGAGGCCGCGCAGATCGTGAAGACCGGGACAAGGTGAAGCCCAACATGCAAAAAGCCCCGCGAGATTTCTCTCGCGGGGCTTTCGCTGAATTGTGATGGCGGGATTCTCTTTCGAGAGATCTTGTTTGTCTCCGCGCTTTCGCGCTTCGACTGTGCAAACGTTCTTGGCAGACCTGGCAGCGACCGACTCTCCCGCGTCTTGAGACGCAGTACCATAGGCGCTGGAGGCTTTAACGGCCGAGTTCGGAATGGGATCGGGTGGAATTCCTCCG
>CAZCJI010000430.1:0-2797 GCA_964498625.1 uncultured Rhizobium sp. | reverse complement strand
ATCACCGAAGGCGTGCGCGGCGAAGGCGGCTATCTCACCAATTCCGAAGGCGAGCGCTTCATGGAGCGCTATGCGCCGAACGCCAAAGACCTCGCCTCCCGCGATGTCGTTTCGCGCGCGATGACCATCGAGATCCGCGAAGGCCGCGGCGTCGGCCCGAATAAGGATCATATCTTCCTGCACCTGTCGCATCTCGACCCGAAGGTGATACACGAGCGTCTGCCCGGCATCTCCGAAAGTGCGCGCATCTTTGCCGGCGTCGATGTGACCAAGGAGCCGATCCCGGTCCTGCCGACCGTGCACTACAATATGGGCGGTATCCCATGCGCCTATACTGGCGACGCGCTGACTTTGAAGGACGGCAATCCCGACACGGTGGTGCATGGCCTGATGGCGGTCGGCGAAGCGGCCTGCGTCTCGGTGCATGGCGCCAACCGGCTGGGCTCCAACTCGCTGATCGATCTCGTCGTGTTCGGCAAGGCGGCCGGTATGCAGGCGGCAAAATCTCTCGCCGATGGGATGGCTCATCAAGACCTGCCGAAGGATGCCGGCGATGCCGCGCTGGCGCGGCTCGACAAATTCCGCAACGCCAAGGGCGGTACGTCCACCGCGCAGATGCGCACGGCCTTGCAGAAGGCAATGCAGGAAGACGCTGCCGTGTTCCGCACCGGCGACACACTGAAGCAGGGCCAGAAGCGCATCCACGAACTCTACGCCACGCTCGGCGACATCAGGGTCAGCGACCGCTCGATGATCTGGAATTCGGACCTGGTCGAAACGCTGGAATATCAGAATCTCGTCCAGCAGGCGCTCGTGACTATCGACGGCGCGGTCAACCGGGAAGAGAGCCGCGGGGCACATGCTCGCGAGGATTTCCCCAACCGCGACGACCAGAACTGGATGAAGCATACGCTCACGTGGCTCGACAGTGAGACAGGCAAGGTGCGTATCGACTACCGCCCGGTGCACACCTACACGCTCACCAACGACATCGAGTACATCCCGCCGAAAGCAAGGACATACTAAACGCGAGCCGTCTATTTCGACGAACCCACGGAGCAGACATGCGTTTTGTCCGCGCGTTTGCGTCTGCTCACGCATTACAAATCACCCTCGCTATCTGAGCGAGCGGTGAAACATTCTTCACTGCAATTTGAGTGCGACGCGCGCTAGCCTTCTTGTATGGGTGCAGTGCTCAATATCAACAGCAAACCACACGCAACGCGATTTATCGCAGCGACGCTTGCCGGCAGCATCGTCGGCACTGTCATTCTCCTTGCCTATGTCTTCCAGTTTGGAACTCCCGATTGGAACACGATGACGGTCATGCTGGACATCAAAACACCGGCGCAGGCGCTGGCGGCGTTCTATCTTGTCATTTTCCTCGGCGGCGTCTTGCCGACGCTTTTCATCGGCTTTGGACTTATGGCTTTCGACCTCGGCTCGCCGCTATTGCTTGTTCTGACGCCCGCAACGTTCTTTGTCTTCATTCTCGGCGAAATGACGCGCGAGATGAACAATCTCTATCCCGCTCTCCTGATGTTGCCGGCTATCATGGTGGGTGGAGTGACTATGCTTTTGTTGCTGCTTCAAGCGAACACTCGCAATCATTCACGGCTGGAAGGCGCAAGCGGCTCCCGTTAGATTTCGCGCGGGGCATTTACACCGGTACGGATTGCGACATGAGCGACCTTGAGATTGCGCGCGCGGCGAAGATGGAGCCGATCGAAAAGATAGGCGCGAAGATAGGCTTGCCCGAGAAAGCGCTCTACCGCTACGGGCCAAACAAAGCGAAAGTCTCGCTCGATCATATCGCGTCGCTCGGCGAGAAGAAGACCGGCAAGCTGATCCTCGTCACCGCGATCAATCCGACACCTGCCGGTGAGGGCAAGACGACAACGACGGTGGGCCTCGGCGATGCGCTGAGTTCGCTCGGCGAGAAAGCGATGATCTGCCTGCGCGAACCGTCGCTCGGGCCCTGCTTTGGCATGAAAGGCGGTGCTGCCGGCGGCGGCTATGCGCAGGTCGCGCCGATGGACGAGATCAACCTGCATTTTACCGGCGATTTCCACGCGATCACCTCGGCGAACAATCTGCTCGCGGCTCTGATCGACAACCAGGTCTATTGGGGCAACCCGCTCGGCATCGATCCGTCGAAGATTTCGTGGCGGCGCGTGATGGACATGAACGATCGCGCGCTGCGCGACATTGTCGTCGGCCTTGGCAACAACGGGCAGGTGCGCGAGGACGGCTTCGACATCACCGTTGCTTCTGAAGTCATGGCGATCTTCTGCCTCGCCAATTCCGTTTCCGATCTGGAACAGCGCCTGGAACGCATCGTGGTGGCGCGCGATTTCGCCAAGAAGAACGTGACCGCGAAACAGATACAGGCCGCGGGCGCGATGACAGTACTGCTGCGCGACGCGATGCAGCCGAACCTCGTACAGACGCTGGAGCACACGCCGGCCTTCGTGCATGGCGGGCCGTTCGCGAACATCGCCCACGGCTGCAACTCGGTGCTGGCGACGCGGACTGCACTCAAACTTGCGGATTACGTGGTCACTGAGGCTGGCTTTGGCGCGGACCTGGGCGCGGAAAAATTCTTCGACATCAAATGCCGCCAATCGGGCCTCACGCCGTCGGTTGCCGTGATCGTGGCCACCGTGCGCGCGCTCAAGATGCATGGCGGTGTAGGCAAGACCGATCTGGGCAAGGAGAATGTCGCGGCCGTGAAGGCCGGTATGGCGATCCTGCTCCGCCACATCATCACCAACGTCATTTTCTTCTACCTGAAAAA
>CAZCJI010000429.1:0-2802 GCA_964498625.1 uncultured Rhizobium sp. | reverse complement strand
CCGTCGATGATGATCTTTTCACCCGAAAGCAGGCCAGAGATCACGACGCGTTTTCCGTCCATTTCTTGTCCGAGTGCCACTTCGCGATAGTCGGCCTTCTGGTCGGGCGTCGCCACATATACAAAGCGCTTCGATTGATCGCTGCCGACCGCGTCTTCCGGCACCAGGATCGTGTTGCTTGGCTCCGCCGCCCACAAGCGCACCGAAACGAACATGCCCGGTACCAGCGTGCCGTCGAGATTTGCAAAGCGCGCCCGCGCACGGATTGTGCCGCTACCTGTCGCGATCTTGTTATCGAAGCTTTCGATCGTACCGTCATAAGTATGCGAAGCATCGCCCTGCAAGGTGAGCTGAACCGGCAGCTTTTGCTCCTGCCCCAGCGTTGCGGCATGCGCTCGCACACTGCGCAAATAGGTCTGCTCATCGACATCGAAATCGGCATAGATGCCATCATTCGAAACAATGGAGGTGAGCAATGGCGCCGATTGTGTCTGCACCAGATTGCCGACCGTGATCTCCGCGCGTCCAACGCGGCCGCCGATCGGCGCCTTCACATAGGCATGGTCGAGATCGAGTTCGGCCTGCGCCAATACCGCGCGCGCCGACTGGATCCCGGCAGCCGCTACGCCTTGTGCGTTCACACGCTGATCGTAGTAGGACCGCGCAACTGCTTGTGCGTCGAGCAGCTTCTTCGCGCGATCGAAATCCGTGTGCGCGAACTGAGCATTCGACAACGCGGTTGCGAGATCGGCCTTCGCTTTGGCGACCGCCGCTTCGTATGGACGCGGATCAATGACGAAAAGTACGTCACCCGCGTGAACGGTCTGTCCATCTCTGAACCTGATGTCCGTGATGCGTCCGGCGACTTCAGGCCGCACGTCGGCGGAATCCACGGCGGTCATGCGCCCCGAGAATTCGGATGAGAGCCTGACCGGCTTTGCTTCTACAACAGCGACCGTCACTGGCACTGCGGCATTCGCAGCCGCTGTCTGGTCCGGCGTGGCGCCGGCACCGCGCAACGAAACGCCCACGACTGCCATGCCGGCGAGCGCAAGGCTTCCAAGAATAATACGGCTTTTCAAAGGGTTATGATGAACGGTCGTTTCGCGGAGCTTGGCGACCTGTAGCAATTCGGCGATATGGGCCATCAAGGCCTCCTATTTCTGTATTGAACGATACAGATATAGGAGCTGGACGAACCGCGTCAAGCACATTATGTATCACTCGATACAATAATAAAAGGGAAAACGCTCCCCATGGCGATGGGCCGCCCAAGAAGTTTTTGTGTCGATCAGGCCGCTGATCGCGCGATGACGGTCTTTTGGAAGAAAGGCTACGAAGGCGCTTCGTTGTCTGATCTGACGACAGCGATGGGCATCAACGCACCTTCTCTATATGCGGCCTTCGGCAGCAAGGAGGGCCTCTTTAAGGCAGTGCTTGAGCGCTACGACGCCCGGCGCAGCGGATTCATGGAAAAAGTTCTTTCCGCATCGGATGCGTTGGGTGTGGCGCGAAACTATCTCGAGGGTATCGCGGAGTTCGCTGCCGATACCAATGGTGGCCAAAACCCTCCCGGCTGCCTTTTGGTGCAAAATGGGTCCTGTTCGGATGCCGCGATCCCGGAAGAAGTCGCGCGCCACCGCGCCGAAAAAGAGACGGCACTCTGCAAGCGATTCGAGCAAGCGAAGAAGGATGGCGATCTGCAGGAGGATGCCGATGCCGCGATGCTTGCCCGCTACCTGTCGGCCATGGCGAACGGTATCTGCATGCATGCAGCCGCCGGTGCAACGGGGGCAGAACTGATGGACATCGCGCGCATGGCGCTCGCGTCCTGGCCGGTGAAAGCCAAGACAACGACTGCCAAGAAAAGAACCCGCGTCTTAGCCTGATCTCCAGAGTCGTAGGCAATGGCGGGGTAAGACGAAACGCCACGAACATCGCGCACCCGACGCGAGGCACTGGCATTAGGCGATATAGTTGTGAAGGACTCTCCCGTACGGCAGCGTGAGATCGGCGATGAAGTGGTGTGCATCCACGACTCGCCTGACCGGCAAATCCGCCACGGGCGCGTTGACATGCGGCACCAGGTGCAACCGCCCGGGTCCGCGCCATGACCCCTTCACGGTGATATCCGTAAGATTGAGCGCGACGAGCTGGCAAATTTCGGGCTTGCCATCGATGCCGGGGATAATTTTGAGATTGACCTGAGTCTTCGAGAGCGTCGCCATCGTGGCCGTGCCATTGCCGGCCATACTCTCGGCCTTGTAACCCATCGTTCCCATCGCCACGAGTTGCGTGGCGTATTCAAGTGTGCCTGTCAGCGTGTCCTTCACGATGTCGAGCTTGGGGTGCGCATATTTCTTCGGGAAACCCCATATCTCGCGACCTGCGGCGATCGGAGGATCGTCATCGAGATACATCTGCGCAACGAAGTTCATATCCTGACCCTGATATCGGCAAGGAATCACCAGCCCCGATTCCGTGTAGCTGCCGAAGCCAGACGAGTCCGGCATTTTTATCCATTCGTAATGCACCAGCGGCTGCTGCGACGGTTCAAGCGGCTCCGGCAAGTGTTCGCGGATCAATGCAGGATCACTCTCGTAAGTGATGACCATGTACTCGCGGTCGACGAAGCGATAAGGCCCGGCGGGATAGCTTGGTCCAGCCGCGGGCATCGACGGCAATGCTAGAATGGCTTCAGCTTTCATCGACTATTCCGCCGTCCAGCCGCCGTCGATGGGTAAGATTGCGCCGGTAATCGAGCGGGCGTTTTCACTCGTCAGATAGATCGCAAGCTCAGCC
>CAZCJI010000428.1:0-2818 GCA_964498625.1 uncultured Rhizobium sp. | reverse complement strand
TGATTTCATAAAAACCCGTGCCGGTATCCAAGGCCACGGTAATGCTGATGCCCTGGCCGTCCAGGCTCGTGCCGCTATACACGCCGGCCGTCTGCGCCGACGCGGCACCGCTTCCCAAAAGTCCGCAGGAAAGGCCGAACGCCAGCAAGACACCCACTTTGTTACGCATTTTGTTTCCCCTTCATTATTGACCCGGAGGTCTCCCAAACGGGGAAACCGTATACGCAAATCCGGGGTTGAGTCCCGCCGGAACTCCGATTTTCCGCGAATTTGTTCGAAGATCAGCCGGGCGGCCTTTGCAGCACGGCGGCGAAAAAGCCATCGGTGCCGGTCGAAAACGGCGAGGCGCGGAAGAACCGGTCCACGCCCGGCGGCGGCGCAGGGCTTACCGCTGCACGCCAGACATCGGCCGCGGGAACGACAGTGAAATCGCTATGCGACGCCAGGAAGGCGCCGATCCGGTCCTCGTTTTCCGACGGCAGGATCGAGCACGTCGCGTAGACGAGACGTCCTCCGGGCTTCACATATTGGGCCGCCTGTTTCAGCAGCGCGCCCTGCGTCGTTTTCAGTTCCTCCAACCGCTCCGAAGTAAGCCGCCAGCGCAGCTCAGGCTGCCTCCGCCATGTGCCGGTGCCGCTGCACGGCGCGTCGAGCAGGACGATGTCGAACACACCATCCGGCGCGCGCGTGTCTATGATCGTGGCCCCGGCGCGTGCGGCGCGGCGTTCCAGTTCTTGCAACGCTGCGGCACGCATATCGGTCGCGACGATGCGACCTTCGTTCCGCATCAGCGCGGCCAGCGCCAGCGACTTGCCGCCGGCCCCCGCCGCGAGGTCGAGCACGCGCTTGCCGGGCTTTGCGCCACACAAAAGCGCCGCGATCTGCGCCGCCTCATCCTGAAATTCGAACGCGCCCGAGAGAAACAGGCTCTCGCGCCCGAGCCTGGCCTCGCCCTCCGCCAACCGAATGCCGGCGGGAGAGAACGGCGTTGGCTGCGCGTCATAGCCTTCGCTGCGCAAAGCGTGCAGAAGATCGTCGCGCGTTGTCTTCAGTGTGTTCGCACGGAGATCGGCCGGCGCACGCGATTGCAGCGCGGTCATTTCATCAAGCAGTGCATCGCCGAACGCGCGCTGAAATTCGCTTCCCAGGAATTGCGGATACTCGCCGCGCGCGTACAGCGGCGGTTCACCGGAAGGCGGTGACGCAATGGCCGCGCGCTCCGGATCGGTCAGCGGTTCGGGTCCATAGCCACCGCCGCTGAACAAACCATCGAGATTGCCGTCGCCCAGCAGCGATCCGATCACGAGCGCACGCGGCGCGTCGCTGCCCATCCGCCAGGCGAGCCACCCGCGGCGGCGCTGGATCGTGTAAATGCGCTCGGCAATCGACGCGCGGTCCTTCGAGCCCGCGAATCTATGCGCCCGGCCCCAATCGCGCAAATGCCTGTCGATTGGCTGGTTTGTGCGCTCCAGTTCGCCGAGTATGTCGATCACGGCTTGAATTCGCGCGGCAGGTGTCATGACGGAAGACCTAACAGATCGTGTCCGGATGCGCGACGAACATGTGTTGTCGCACAAGCGCTATAGACTGAGCGAATACGAATTCGACTACCGCCGAAACGACGGCACATGGCAGCGCCAGAACCGCGAGGTGTTTGACCGAAAACACGCCGCCGCGGTGCTTCCCATCGATCCCAAGCGCGGCACGGTGATCCTGGTCAAACAGTTCCGCCTGCCCGCGTTTCTCACCGGCCACAAGAAGCCGCTTGTCGAAGTGATCGCCGGCGCGCTCGACGGCGACGCGCCCGATGTGTGCGCGCGGCGCGAGGCGATGGAGGAAGCCGGCGTCGAAGTCAGCGACCTGAAAGAAGTGTTCCACTGCTTCATGTCACCCGGCGCGATCACAGAGCGGATACATCTGTTCGTTGGCACTTATAATGGGCGCACAGGCAAAGGCGGCGGATTGCACGATGAAGGTGAAGATATCGAAGTGCTGGAGATGTCGCTCGATGACGCGATGACGATGGTCAGCAACGGCGAGATTGCCGATGCCAAGACCATCGCGCTTTTGCAGCACGCAAAGCTAGAAGGACTCGCGTGACGACCCAGGTTGTTGTCATTGGCGCAGGTTTGCAAAGAGGGAAAGAAAATGCAGCGGGTCATTGCTCCGGTGGTCTTTCTAATCGGCGTTTGTTGCGTTCTCCTGATATATGACTATGCCATCTTGTGTTTTATAAAGTATGTTTTGAGGTACGGCTGGATAACGAGCTGGCCGCCGTTTCCGAACTCTCGAAAACTAGCCGAAGCAAGCGCAATTTTTCTTTTGGGGGGCGCGCCGACCTTAGTTGTGATGGGTTCGGGCTTTTTTATGTCTAGGTATCAAAAGATGGGGATGCTGCTTACAATTGCGCTCACTCTGATTGCACTCGTATTTTTCGCTATTCCTAATGCGTTTTTCCTCGGATGCCATCCCATATGGATCAGTCCAGGAGCATGTTCTTAACGTCCGTTGCTATTTCAAGTCTTCACTTAAAGAAGACGCGGCTGTAGCGCCGATGCTTGCCGGGGATGACAGCTGTGGCTGAGCAACCAAAGAAAGTTGTGATTATCGGCGCGGGGTTCGCGGGTATCGAGGTCGCACGGGCGCTTGGCCGCGCGAATATTCCCGTCACGTTGATTGACCGACAGAACCATCATCTGTTTCAGCCCTTGCTCTATCAGGTCGCGACTGCGGCGCTTTCGCCCGCCGACATCGCCGAGCCGATCCGAAAGGTTCTGCGCGGTCATGCAAGTGGGCAGGTGATGCTCGCAGATACCAT
>CAZCJI010000427.1:0-2831 GCA_964498625.1 uncultured Rhizobium sp. | reverse complement strand
GGCCGCAAGCATCCGCAGCAGGAATTTCTGCAGGTCGATACGACCAATATCCTGTTCATCGTCGGCGGCGCGTTCGCGGGTCTCGACAAGATCATTTCGGGCCGCACGCAGGGCACGTCGATGGGCTTCGGTGCCACGGTGCGTGGACCGGACGAGCGCGGTACGGGCGACATCCTGCGCGATGTCGAGCCGGAAGACCTGCTCAAATTCGGTCTGATCCCGGAATTCATCGGCCGTTTGCCGGTGCTCGCCACGCTTGGCGATCTCCAGGAAGCGGCGCTGATCGAAATCCTCACGCGTCCGAAGAACGCGCTGGCCAAGCAGTATCAGCGCATGTTCGAGATGGAAAATGTGAAGTTGCGGTTCCAGGATGAAGCGCTTCACTCGATTGCGCGCCGCGCCATCGCCCGCAGAACGGGCGCCCGCGGTCTCCGCTCGATCATGGAAAATATCCTGCTCGAAACCATGTTCGAGCTTCCCACGCTGAATGGCGTGCAGGAGGTGGTGATCACGGCGGATGTGGTCGATGGCCGCGCGCGCCCGCTTTACACCTACTCGGACAAGGGCGAAGCCGTTCAGAAGACGGCGTCTTAAAAGTTCCATAGCGCGGCTTCCGCTGTACCGCTTGGCGCTAAGATTGCTCGGCGCAGCAGAGATCCGAACATCCGCGTCGTCCGTAGATACTTCCGTCGGGGGGGCTCTCGACGGAGGACTCCATGAAAACGTTGGTGTACGGAGCGGCTCTTTGCTTCGCTCTAATATCCGCCTCGACCGTTTGTTACGGTCAGGCGAACGATGCGCTTCGCAAAAATCAGACCGAAGGCTTTGGTGCGGGCAATCTGTTGAACTTCACTTATACGCAGAGCTTCGACTGTGTTGATCAGCCCAAAGCCGATCTCGACTTCGACAAGAAGAAGGCCGAATCCGATCCCGATGAGCAGCAAATACCGATTTGTCAGGCAGGGATCGATCCCACCATCAACCCGCCCGGCACAGTTGGCATGGCGAGCACAACCACGGCTCCTCTATACGTTCTGATCCCGATGTTCTCGGTGGACAACGATCAAAATCCTGCCGATGCGATCTCTTGCAAAGATGTTGTTCCCGGAACGGCGTGCGGTACCGCGCTGGGCACAACGCTTATCCAGTTGTTCGGTGCAATACCGGAGGGGTTCAAAGCCAAGCCTGCCGTCTTCACCCAGTGCCCCGAACCTGGCGCAAAACCCGGCACATGCACGATGCATGCGTCGCGCGTGGACCTTGCGCCAGTGCTTGCCGCTCTCGGCTACATCAACAATCCACCGACTGCGAACGTATTCGTCCCGACACCAAACCATAGCCATGTGCTCGCGGATCGCGATGTGAACGTCGGAGCGATCTGGTGGCAGGTTCTGCCGGTACTGGTGCTGGACAAAAGCGATTGGCCGCCGCAAGACGGCAGCAGCGGCATCACATCTGAAGCCGCGTTGAATGCGGCAATTCAGGCGGGCCATGCGATTCAGGCACCCTCGAACTTTTTCCTGTTTTTCAAGTCACATCAGCTCAAAAACACGATGGCGGGCATGAAGATGGGAGCGGGCCACTAAGGTTTTTGGCGCTTAGCCCCTGTCCGACCCATGGAAAAGCCGGACCGAAAATCCGGCTTTTCTTGTTTGGCTGGATGGGAAGCTCGGTACATGAAGAAGTTCCAGGTGGATTGTGTCTTCAGGGACGCATGATCCGGCAGAACTGGCCAGCGAGCGCCGTGCGCCTTGAAACCGTTAACGCTGACCCCCACTTTATTCCTACAGAGTCGGCCCATTTGGGCGACTTAATCAAGGTTTCTTACGCCCATCCGGGGTATGATGCCTTTTACACCCGGTTCGCCTGCGCGGCCGGTCAGGAGCAACAAGAATGACGGATTCCGTTGTGAGTACCCCCAAAGGTGAAGCCGGCAATATCGCGGCGGTTCTTCCGCTGCGCGACATTGTCGTCTTCCCGCATATGATCGTGCCGCTATTCGTCGGCCGCGAGAAATCCGTGCGTGCTCTCGAAGAGGTGATGAACGAGGAAAAGCAGATTCTTTTGCTGACGCAGAAGAACGCCTCCGATGACGATCCCTCGACCGAGGGCCTGCACACCATCGGTACGCTGGCGACCGTGCTGCAGCTGTTGAAGCTGCCCGATCAGACCGTGCGCGTCCTTGTCGAGGGCAAGTCGCGCGCAAAGGTCGTGGATTTCCTGCCACGCAGCGATTTCTTTCAGGCGACCATCGAGCGTATCCCGGAGAATGTGGGCGAGTCCCGCGAGACCGAGGCGTTGATCCGCACGGTCAAAACCAACTTCGAGCAGTACATCAAGCTCAACAAGAAAATCCCGGCCGAGACGCTCGCTTCCGTCGCACAGATCGAGGAGCCCGCAAAGCTCGCCGACATCGTCGCCTCGCATCTGTCGGTCAAGATCTCCGACCGTCAGTCGCTGCTGGAGACGCTGAACACGGCCGAACGGCTCGAAAAGGTTCTCTCGCTCATCGAGGCGGAGATCGGCGTGCTGCAAGTCGAGCGCAAAATCCGCTCGCGCGTGAAGCGCCAGATGGAGAAGACGCAGCGCGAGTATTACCTCAACGAACAACTTAAGGCGATCCAGAAGGAACTTGGCGACGGCGACGAAGGCCGTGACGAGCTTGCCGAACTCGAGGCGCGCATCCGCAAGACCAAGCTGTCGAAAGAGGCGCGCGAGAAGGCCATGGCCGAAGTGAAGAAGCTTCGCTCCATGAGCCCGATGTCAGCTGAAGCGACCGTCGTGCGCAACTATCTCGACTGGATGCTCTCGCTCCCCTGGGGCAAGAAGTC
>CAZCJI010000426.1:0-2836 GCA_964498625.1 uncultured Rhizobium sp. | reverse complement strand
AATTTCATCGACGAACACAACATCGTCGGGCATCCACCATTTGGCGATTTTCCCGTTCAGATAGGCGAGGATTTCCTCGCGCGTCGCCTTCTGGCCCGGCTTCAGCGCGATGATGAGCAGCGGCCGCTCGTCCCATTTGGGATGGGCGACGCCGATCACCGCGGCCTCGGCGACGGCAGGGTGGCCGACCGCGATGTTCTCGATCTCGATGGTGGAGATCCACTCGCCGCCGGACTTGATGACGTCCTTGGCGCGGTCGGTGATCGTCATATAGCCGTCGGGATCTAGGGTGGCGACATCGCCAGTGTCGAACCAGCCATCGGCATCGAAAGCGTCCACGCCTTCGCCGCGGAAGTAGCCCTTGGCAACCGCGGGCCCGCGCACTTTCAGTCGCCCGAACGCCTTGCCGTCGCGCGGCAGCTCGTTGTCGCCGTCGTCGACGATCTTCATCTCGACGCCGAACGGCGCGTGACCCTGCTTGCATTTGTAGTCGAGCTGTTCCTCGTAAGGCAGCGTGTCGATGCCGGGCTTGAGGGTGCCCAGCGTGCCGAGCGGCGACATCTCGGTCATGCCCCAGGCATGGATCACGGTGATGCCGTACGTCTTCTCGAACGCCTCGATCATCGAACGCGGCGCTGCCGATCCGCCAATGATCACGCGTTGCATATCGGGCAGCGCCTTTCCGGTCTTCTCCAGATATTGCAGCAGCGCGAGCCACACGGTCGGCACGGCCGCGGTCATCGTCACGCGTTCGGTGGTCAGCAATTCGCAGATGGAATCGCCGTCGAGCTTCGGCCCCGGCATCACGAGCTTCGCGCCGACCATCGGCGCGGAGAAGGCGAGCGCCCAGGCGTTGGCGTGAAACATCGGCACGACCGGGAGGACGGCGTCACAGGCGCGCAACGCCATCGCGTCGGCCTGTGCCGCGATCATCGCATGCAGGATGTTGGAGCGATGCGAATAGAGAACGCCTTTGGGATTGCCCGTCGTGCCCGAGGTGTAACAGAGGCCGCAAGCGGTGTGTTCGTCGAACTCCTTCCAGACAAAATTCTCGTCGGCGCCGGCGATGAATTCCTCATAGGCGACGAGGTTGGGGATGTTCGCCTTGGGAAGATGCGCCGCATCGGTCAGACACACGAATAGCTCGATGGTCGGCAGCCGCGGCGCCAGTTGCTCGACCAGCGACGCGAAGGTGATATCGAAGAACAGGACTTTGTCTTCGGCGTGATTGGCGATGTAGGCGATCTGGTCGGGGAACAGGCGCGGATTCAGCGTGTGATAGATCGCGCCGATGCCGGTAATGCCATACCAGGTCTCGATATGACGATGCGTATTCCACGCGAGCGTCGCGCAGCGATCGCCAAGCTTGATGCCCAACCGGTCCAACGCATGCGCGACTTTGTGCGAGCGTTTGGCGATCTCACCATAGTTGGTGCGGATGATCGGCCCTTCGACCGTCCGGCAAACGACTTCGCGGCCGCTGTAGTACAGCGCGGCGTGATCCATGATTTTGTGGACCAGCATCGGCCAGTCCTGCATCAGCCCCAGCATAAGCGATCTACCCCTGATAGTCTGGCGGCATCATAGAACGCTGCTCTATACGGGCAACTGGGGTGAGCGGTTCGATCTATTTGGGCGCGCGTTTGCAGGCATAGGTCCCGCCGGTCGTTCCATCGCTGCTGCTCTGGCTCGACCAGACGCCGACACAGAATGCGTCATGCGGATTCACGACCCAGTCATTGCCATACATATTGCCGAAGCCATCCATCACGATCTGGGTATCGGTCCAGCTCGAAATGTTCACGAGCACGGCGTTGCAGTCGTTTTGTCCGCAAAATCCCGCATTCCACGGAAAGCCGTCGGTGCCAGGGAGTTGGGCATTATAGTCCGTGAACACGAAGAACGGCGATTGGAAATTGTCGCCGATCCCGGCCGGCGCCGGACCAAAGCCTGAGCCCGTGATGACGAGATTCAGATCGACGCCTTCGCCGGATTTCTCGATAGCGGTGATATGCGGGGTGTTCTTCTTCCGCCGGATGACCGGGCCGCCCCAGGTGTCGACATTGCCGATCGTCTGGTTATAGACGCCGACGCGCATGGAATCGCCCTTTGTCGCCGCGATGCCTGTCACGGTGATCTCGGTATCGGACCAGCTTTTGACATTGATGACCTGCTGCGCGGGCTGCGAGACGATATCGACGATCTGCAGCTGCAGGGGCTGACATCCGTTGCAGGGGATGCCGTTCGGCGCCGCGCCGAAATTCTCGCCGGTGATCGTCGCGCTGTAATTGCCGTCCTTCCCGGTGAACTGGACATCGTGAATATGCGGCAGCGTGAGGGCGGCATGCGCCGTCGCCGAGAGTGCGATCAGGGCGAAGCTCGCGGTGGCGGCTTTTTGGACGATGCTGCGGATCATGGGACACCCTCTTTTTTATTTCGGAACCAGTCTGACTCGATCTTGCCGGTTGGGGAAGCGCTTTACTCCGCAGGCGAACGCGAGGAAGCTCTCTTAAGGGGGCGGGCTGTCGCATTGCGACTGCCTCGCGGCTGGGAAATTCGCAGGATATCGCCATGACCGACGCGACCGTCGCCGCGCCGCCGAAACTCAAATTTTGGGATACCGCGCTTTATATGCTGGCCACGGGGCTCGGCATCCGCTGGATCGCGGTGGCCGCCGCGGTTGGTCCGGCATCGCTGCTGTTGTGGGTACTTGCGCTCTTTGTGTTCTTCGTTCCGCTCGCCGTCGCGGTAGCAGAACTGACGGCACGCTATGACGCGGAAGGCGGCATCTATGCCTGGGCGCGCGACGGCATCGGACCGCTCGCGGGCTTTATCT
>CAZCJI010000425.1:0-2837 GCA_964498625.1 uncultured Rhizobium sp. | reverse complement strand
GGCTACGGGTGATTAGCTCAGTCGGTAGAGCAGCTGACTCTTAATCAGCGGGTCGTAGGTTCGATTCCTACATCACCCACCAATCGAACTTCACAACAAGCGGCGTTTTTGAGGCGCCCGATACCAGCTTTCGCTGGTTGGAAGGTTGTTGGGTAACCGTGCGCAAAAAATCGCACTCTGCCCGGAACAGCGAGGAGCTTGCCCTGCAACAATTCGTGACACGCGAACGACTTGAAGTGCTGTCTCGGCGCCACCATTTCGGTGGGCAGTTTGCTTCTTAAGAGATGTCGCGGAAGACGTTTGATAGCAGAGGGGGGGTGAGGGTTTTCGACGAACAATTATCCATCCCTTCGGGCTTTGTATCGGACAGATCGTTCTTCGCTCTCCTTGGGGGTACCGAGGGGTACCCCCTCAAGAAACATGCGGTTCAAATGGGCGATCCGGAACGCCACACGGATTCTTGTTGAGAAAGCGATATTAAATATCAAGGTTTTGTGGTTTTCACGCGCCAGACTCTAGATATCGCTATATTCCGTCCGCAACGAAAATGAGCGCTTCATGGCCACGCCACGCCCCTCAAAGACCCATATCGGCAATCACGCGCTGAAGCCCGAAACGCTCATGTTGAGTTACGGCTTCGATCCGCAACTGTCGGAAGGCGCCGTCAAGCCGCCGATCTTCCTGACCTCGACCTTCATCTTCAAAACAGCAGAAGAGGGCCGCGACTTCTTCGACTATGTCTCCGGGCGCAAGCGGCCGCCGGAAGGCACCAGCGCGGGGCTTGTCTATTCCCGCTTCAACCATCCCAACAGCGAGATCGTTGAAGACCGGCTGGCCGTATATGAAGGCTCTGAAGGATGCCTGCTGTTTTCCTCCGGCATGTCGGCCATCGCAACGACGCTCCTGTCCTACACGCGGCCGGGCGATGTGATCCTGCATTCCCAACCGCTCTATGGCGGAACGGAAACGCTGATGACCGGCAAGCTCGCAAAATTTGGCATCGGCGCCGTTGGTTTTGTCGATGGGGTAAGCGAGGTCGCGGTGCGCGCGGCGATGGCGGAAGGGCTCGGCAAAGGGCGGATCGCGGTGATCGTGATCGAGACGCCCTCGAATCCTACCAATTCTCTGGTCGACATCGCGCTGATCAAGCGGATTGCGGACGATATCGCGGCAAAGCAAGGCTATCGGCCGATCATCGTGTGCGACAATACCCTGCTCGGCCCCGTCTTTCAGCGTCCGCTGACGCATGGCGCCGACGTCTCGGTCTATTCGCTGACAAAATATGTCGGCGGACATTCCGATCTCATCGCCGGCGCGGCGCTCGGGACGAATGCGATGCTGGAGCCGATCGAATCCCTGCGCAGCGGAATCGGCACGCAGCTCGATCCGCACACCTGCTGGATGCTTGGCCGATCGCTTGAAACGCTGGGCCTGCGGATGGAGCGCGCCAACGACAACGCAAAGCTGGTGGCGGAATTCCTGCGGGAGCATCCCAAAGTTTCGAAGGTTCACTATCTGCCCTTTCTGGAAGGGGGTTCGCCTGCGCGCGCGGTCTATCAGCGCCAATCGACAGGCGCGGGCTCGACGTTCTCCTTCGATATCAAAGGCGGGCAGAAGGAAGCCTTCGCGTTTCTCAACGCGCTGCAGATTTTCAAGCTGGCGGTCAGTCTCGGCGGAACGGAATCGCTTGCCAGTCATCCGGCGGCCATGACGCATTCCGGAATTCCGGCGGATGTTCGCGCGCGTATCGGTATTCTGGAGACGACGATCCGGCTGTCGGTGGGCATCGAACATCCCGACGATCTGATCGCCGATCTCACGCAGGCGCTGGCGGTGGTTGACGATTGAGAAATCTCGCGCCGGCTCAGGCGGCGAGCCAGTGCAGGCTGAATAGCCGGTCCGGATCGCACCACATCGCGCCCGGCTCGAAACCAGCCGACGCGGCAAGCGCGCGGAAACTTTCCGGCGTGTATTTGTGCGAATTTTCGGTGTGAATGGTCTCGCCTTCCGCGAAGACCATGGTTTGCCCAGCCACGTTCACGAGCTGGCGCTTCAGACTGATGAGATGCATCTCGATACGCTGCGCTGCAGGATTGTAAGGCGCGTAATGGGCAAAAGCATCGACATCGAAATCGGCGCCGAGCTCGCGATTGGCGCGGGCCAGGATGTTCTTATTGAACAGCGCGGTGACACCGGCCGCATCATTATAGGCGGCATGCAGAATGGACGGCTCTTTCACCAGATCCACGCCGATCAGCAACCCGCCGCCGCGCAAAAGCTTTGCGGCGCGCTGCAGAAACGCCAGCGCCTCGACGCGTGTGAAATTGCCGATCGTCGAACCCGGAAAGAATCCGACGCGCCGCGCACCGGATGTCGGCAGCTGCAAACTCTTGGTGAAATCCGCAATGACCGGCCGCACTGCAAGGTCCGGATGGTCGCGCCGCAGCTTCGCCGCCATCTGGTGGAGATAGTCGCCGGAAATATCGACCGGAATATAAGCGTTCGGTGTATCGAGGGCCTCCAAAAGGTAGCCGACCTTCTGCAAGGACCCCGCACCGAACTCGATCAAGTCGGCCTTCGCGCCGATGCGTTGCGCAAACTCATCGGCATGGGCGCGAAGCAGCGCGGTCTCAGTACGGGTCGGATAGTACTCAGGCAACTCGCAGATACGGTCGAACAGCGCCGAGCCTTCGGTGTCGTAGAAATATTTACAGGGCAACTCCTTCGGCGTCTTTTGAAGGCCCGCGATCAACGCGCATTCAAATTCGCCGCTCGCGGGACGCGAAGCCCGAAGCGCATCACGATAGGCAATGGCTGCGCTGCTCATGCGTCCTCCG
>CAZCJI010000424.1:0-2840 GCA_964498625.1 uncultured Rhizobium sp. | reverse complement strand
CGCTGGTGATGGAGATCGCGCAGGACGAAAGCGGCGACCGCATCAACCTGATGACCTTGCACGCCGCGAAGGGTCTCGAATTCGATACCGTGTTCCTGCCCGGTTGGGAGGAAGGCCTGTTCCCGTCACAGCGCACGATGGATGAGAGCGGCCTCGCGGGTCTCGAAGAAGAACGCCGCCTCGCCTATGTCGGCCTCACGCGCGCGAAGAAGCGCATCCGCGTGTCGTTCGCCGCGAACCGGCGCGTGCATGGTAACTGGCAGAGCGCGCTGCCTTCGCGCTTCATCTCCGAACTGCCCCAGGACCATATCGACATGGTCGTGGACGAAGGTTTCTATGGCGGCAATGCCGGCTTCCGCGACAACGCCTCGGGCCAAGAATTCGCCAGCACCTACGACAGCCCCGGCTGGCGCCGCGCACAGGCGAACCGCGCGAATGCGAGTAGTTCCTATCGCACGCGCCCGCCCTTGATCGAAGCGCAGGCGTATTCGATACAGACGAGCGATCCCTCCGCCACCCAATTCGCGCGCGGCGAACGCATCTTCCACCAGAAATTCGGCTATGGCCGCATCACCCAGGTCGAAGGCAACAAACTCACCGTCGACTTTGACAAGGCGGGAGAGAAGAAGGTGATCGACCAGTTCGTGCAGAGGGCGTGAAAAACGGAGCTCGCGATGGACGAAGATTCAAAAGCACTTGTGAAAGCTGCGGCAGAAGTTGTCTTGCAACCCGTGGCTGGCCTTGTCTCTAATACAATAGGCGCACTCGGTGGTGACCGCCTGGACGCTTATCGGAAAGCGAATCGTGACAGGTGGCGCGCCTATTACGATGAAGAGCAGGCAAAAATTACACAAAAGACGCCTACGCCAGATCTGCGGATGGCTGCTGAAGTGCTAGGAGAAGTCCAAGACGAAGGTCGAGATGAACTTCTGAGAATCTGGGCCAAGCTAATGGCCTCGATTGTCGATAGTAACAAAGCCAGCAAATGCAGGCGCGAGTTCGTTGACATAATTGAGCAGCTTGAGCCATTGGATGCACAAGTGCTCGCTACGCTGAACACGAACAACTTTCTCTCGCCCTCAAGAGTCGAGTTTTTAGCAACATCTCTAAAGGTTACGCTCGACCAGGCGAGGCTAGCGATTCGAAATTTGAAGCGATTGGACCTCGTTTTCGAAATGAACGGGGGTAATCCTCAAAGCAATCCATCCGTTGTCCCGCTGGGAAGGCAGCTGCTCGAAGTAGTTAGCTAGCCAAAAAAAGCCGACTCTCTTGGCAATTTGCGTGCCGCCAGCTAGAACCCGCGCTCACTTTGCACAGGAGGCGAATATGCGCCACAACAATCAGGACCATAGCTTTTGAATCGATGAGCAAACGCCGGAAGGGATTTTAACAGCGAGACGCAGGTCAAACGCGGTTCGCGCGTCGTCCATGGCGACAAGGAGCTGGTCGAGAAGCTCGGCCGCAACGATCCCTGCCCGTGCAATTCCGGCAAACGCTACAAGCATTGCTGCCTCACCAGTCGATGCTTTTGTTGACCGGGACTATTATTTCCGCGAATGAACATGCCCGCCCGCCGCGGTTCGTCCGTGGCGGGCGCTGGCGGCGGGGCGGAGGACCAATGGATATCGTGGAAAGATCGGCTAGCGCCGTCCTCCTCATACTCGTCTACACGGCAATCGCCGTGCCGGTGATGCGGCACTGTGCGCGGGAGATACCGTTGCCGACCCTCGCCGGGATTGCGCTTGGTTCCTTCGTGACGATGGCGCTGGTGATGATGGTCATCTATCGTGTCGCGATGCGTGACGGATCGCCCGCGTCGAGCGCGCCATCGGCGCTGATCTTTGCGGCGTTTTTCATTCCCGGCATCATGATCTCCGCTTTTCTCAAGCGCCGCGGCATATCGAAACCCTTTCCGGGAATCGGCGCGCGCGTGATGATCACGATCTTCGCCGTGCAAACTGTCCTGCCAGTCGTCGCCTTCCTGGTGCTGATCCCACGTCTATCCCACCCATGATCAACCCACCCCTCTGGAAAGCCTCCGTGCCCGCGAGCAAGGCGGAGGCGCACGACATTGTCGCGGCGTTTGAGCTCGGCACCGAGCCGCAGGCGATCCTCATCAACGAGGAGCCATTCGAAGATGCGGCGATGGTCGAGGCGCTGTATGTCGCGATGCCGGATGGCGAGCTGCTGACCAAGCTCGCGGGCCGCGCGGTGCATGTCGCGCTGTTGCCCGATGTCGACTGGATCAAGCTATCCCAGGAAGGTTTGCCGCCGGTGCGCGCGGGGCGCTTCTTCGTCTATGGCGCGCACGACGCCGGCACCGTGCCGCATGGCGTGATCGCGATCCGCATAGAGGCAGGGCTCGCCTTCGGCACCGGACATCACGAGACGACCGCGCTGTGTCTGCGCGTGCTCAGCGAGCTCGCCAAAAGACGCCGCTTTGACAATGTGCTCGACCTCGGATGCGGCACGGGGTTGCTCGCCATCGGCGCCGCAAAGCTGTGGCGCAAACAGGTGCTCGCCTCCGACATCGATGTCGTTGCCGTGGACGTGACGAAAGAGAACGCGCGCGCGAACGGCGTGGCGCCGCTGATCCATGCGCTCACCGCCGACGGGCTCACGCATCCGGCGCTGGCGAAACAGGCGCCCTACGATCTCATCATCGCGAACATCCTTGCCGGGCCGCTGACCAAGCTCGCGCCCGAGATCGCGCGCGCACTCGCGCCCGGCGGCGTTGCGGTGCTGTCCGGATTGCTAGAATGGCAGGAGAACATGGTCGTGAGCTTCTATCGCCCGCACGGCTTGATCCTGCGCGGCACGCGGCGCGAGAGCCACTGGTC
>CAZCJI010000423.1:0-2854 GCA_964498625.1 uncultured Rhizobium sp. | reverse complement strand
GTTTGAAGAAGGCGCGAAGATGCGGCGTCAACTCCGCCAGCAACGCGCGATAGGACGCCGCGTCGCCGGCGAGCGCCGCCAGCATCAAGGCCTTCAGCCGGGTCTCGGTCTCGCTCAAGCCCGGCCTCTGAAAGAGAAATTCGTCTGAATCCGCATGGAAGTTACAGGGCCGCCGCGATTTTCGCAGGTCCCACTGTAACCGATTTGGCCTAGTCCCGAACTAGCCCCTGCAACCATTCAAAACCAATCGGGAGACATTCATGAAGCTTCTTTCCACAGCCCTTGTCCTGGGCCTGATGTGCACGAGCGCCGCGTTCGCTGATGGCAACAATTCCATGCAGTCCAACGGCAACGCCATGTCCGGCTCGGCGATGTCGAGCTCGAATTCGATGTCCAACACCAACTCGATGTCGAATTCGAATTCCGCGATGGCCGCGAAGCCCAAGGCCAAATCCAAGAGCAAAACGAACGCCCAGAGCGGCGCGATGATGGGTCAGTCGAACTCCATGAGCGGCCAGAGCAACGCGATGAGCGGCTCAGGCGACAACATGGCCGGTCCCGCGAAGCCGCATTGATCGGGCTGTCTGATCCAACACCGCCGTTCCGTTTTTTTCCTCCGGCGGAACGGCGGCGTCCCCTGAACCGGATAAATGTTCCGGTTGTATATACGCCGTGTCGGCGTAAGCTGGCTTGGGTTGCGCGCCGGGCGAAGATCGGCAGGAGCCGTTTTTCGGTTCGGTTGATTTGGGAGGATGCGATGAAGCGTGCTGTCTCTCTTGCGGTGGCTTTTGCGTTTGCCGTGTCGAATGTCGCGCTGGGCGCGCCCAACGACAACAATTCGCGTCCGACAACGAGACCCGCGTTCGGGCAGAGACCCGTGGGCGAGAAGCCGTCGCACAAGCCACCAGCGCACAAACCCCCCGCGCATAAACCGCCTGCGCATAGACCTCCGGCACACAAGCCGCCTGCGCATAGGCCACCCGTGCATAAGCCGCCTGTGCATAGGCCTCCGGTACACAAACCACCCGCGCACAGGCCTCCGCCCGGACGGCCGGGAAAACCCGGCGGCGGTCATCTCAAGCCCCCGGGTTTCGGCTGGCACAAACCGCGTCCGACACAATGGTGGTGGCGCGACAAGTGGATCAACCGCATACGCATCGGCGCGTTCGCCTATCCGCGTGGCTGGTCGTACCGGTACTGGTATGTCGGCGACATGTTGCCGGCTTTGTTCCTGAGCGCGACCTATTTCTATGACGATATCGGTCCGCTCGGCCTGGAAGTACCGCCGCCCGGCTACCGCTGGGTGCGGTATGGGCCTGACCTGCTTCTGGTGAATCTGCGCACCGGCGCGGTCGAAGAAGTCGCCTACGGCGTCTTCTACTAGTCGGGGAGGTGCCCGCTGTCCGGCGGGCACCGCTTGACGCCGTGCCGTCCACTCCCCACATCTTTGAACAGACCTTGGGAGGGTTGGAACAATGGCCGAAACCATGCCGGGCGCCGCGCCGAGCGCGAGCGATACCGATCACCGGATGATCGCCATCATCGGTTATGCCCTCTATCTCGTGGGCTGGCCGTGCCTTCACATGCCGACGATCGCCGGCGTGATCCTTGCCTACATCAAGCGTGACGACGCGCGCGGCACGATCTGGGAATCGCATTTCGACAATATGATCTCGACCTTCTGGATTTCGCTGGTCGTCGGCATCGTCGCAATCCCCTTATGCTTCGTGGTGATCGGCATTCCGATTCTGATCGGCGTGTTCTTCTGGTTCCTGTATCGCACGATCAAAGGTCTGGTCCGCGCGATTGAGGGCCGGCCGTACTACTGATCGAAAACGTCAGTCGTCGAAACGGCGCATTGCTGCGGTCGCACGCTGCGCTGCGGAGTTGACTGGCCGGGGCCGCGCCAGGAACCAGCCGACAATCCCGATCATCAGCGCGAGTGCAAACGAATACGGCACGAACCCGTAGATCATGTCGGGCACGGTCGCCGCGACATGAAAGCTCTTTCCCATCTCGGCGCCCCACAAGGTGCAGCTTCCCACACCGTCCGGGTTGATCTCGCAATTGTCGAACCGGGAAATGAACACGGCAAGCATCGGCAGCAACAATGGCAGAATCGGCAGCAGCACCAGGCACAACACACCGGTCACAACGCGTCGCGCGGCGAAGCACAGCACGGCGACGATCGTCGTCAGCACCAGCACGAGCAGCGTGTCCGTGCCGACGCCCCAGGCGAGCGAAAGCGTGTCGCGGAACCCGCCGCCAAGCGTCATGCCCCGGCACAAATCCGGCCCCGGTGCGCACTGCGCGGCGAGGCTGACGCCGCGAATGATCCAGACCAGAAGCGACGGACCGAGAAGAACTGTCAGGCAGAGAACGACAACAATCAGCCCGAAAGGCGGCTTTTCCCGCTCCGGCACATCGTCGAAATTTTCATCCAGCCCCCGCATGGAAGATATTAGGCATAAAATACGCCGCCATGTTTGTCCGGCCGCGTAACATGCTTAACGCCAGGCAGGTCAGGCGGCCGTGGAAGGCCGTGCCTTCACCCGCTCGAACCACGCCGTCACATGCTTGTTTTCTGGATTGAGCGGCTGGCCGACCTGGCCGCCGAAATCGAGGAAGCAGAACAGAAGAATGTCGGCCAGGGTGAAGCGTTTGCCGCAGAGGAATTCCCGCTCGCCGATCTGGCCATCCAGCCAGCCAAGCCGATCTTGGGCGATCTTCTTCAAGCCGTCGGCGGCTTCCGGTACGCAGACGATGCGGTTCTGGAAAAGCCGCAGGCCCAAGCTGTAGCGGAAGCCGTTGGTCAGAGGCTCCACGATGTTGAGGTCGACGCGCCGTGTCCACA
>CAZCJI010000422.1:0-2866 GCA_964498625.1 uncultured Rhizobium sp. | reverse complement strand
CTTCAGATCGACAATGGTGAAGTCCGCGTCGTAACCCCGCGCGATACGCCCCTTGCCGGCGATGCCGAAAATGCGCGCAGCGCCCGCACTCGTCAGATCGACGAAGCGCTCGATCGTCAGCCGTCCGGCATTCACATGATCGAGCAGGATCGTGGCCAGCGTCTGCACACCGGGCATCCCCGACGGCGTATCGGGATAGGTCTTGTCCTTTTCTTCGCGCGTATGCGGCGCGTGGTCGGAGCCGATGACATCGACCAGCCCTTCCTGCACCGCCTTCCACAGCGCCTCGCGATGCTCCGGCCCGCGGATCGGCGGGTTCATCTGCGCATAGGTGCCGAGGCGCTCGTAGCATTCCGGCGCGGCCAGCGTGAGGTGCTGCGGCGTGGTTTCGACCGTCACGAAATCATGCGCGTCAGCGAGCAGCGGCAACTCTTCCAGCGTCGTGACATGGAGCACATGCAGCCGCCGTCCAGCTTCCCGCGCGAGACATATTACGCGTTCCGTCGAAGCACGCGCGGTCTCGGCATCGCGCCACACCGGATGCGAACGCGGATCGCCTTTGATGCGCTCGCCCTTGCGTGCTTCGAGACGGTCCTCGTCTTCGGAATGCACGGCCATGCGCCGCTTGCCGCTTTTCAAAGCGGCCAGAATATCGTCGGGATGACTGAGCAGCAGCGTGCCGGTCGACGAGCCCAGGAACGCCTTCACGCCGCACACGCCGGGCAGTCGTTCGAGCTCACCCAGCGCGCCGACATTGCCGGGCGTAGCGCCGGCATAGAATGCGTAGTCGCAGTGCATCCGGTTCTTCGCGCGCGCGAGCTTGTCTTCGATCGCCGCGCGGGTCGTCGTCGGCGGATTGGTGTTGGGCATCTCGAACACGGCGGTGACACCGCCGAGAACCGCGGCCCGCGATCCGGTTTCGAGGTCTTCCTTGTGTTCGTTGCCCGGCTCGCGGAAATGGACCTGTGTATCCATAACGCCGGGAAGAACATGCAGCCCTTTGGCGTCGAACGTCTCGGCGGCTTTTGCGCCGCTCAACGACCCTATGGCCGCAATCCGCCCACCGCGGACACCGACGTCGGCCTCGGCGATGCCATTGGGCGTGGCGGTGATGCCGCCCTTGATCAGGAGATCGAATGTTTCCGACATGATGGAATGAGTAAGGCGGCGCTTCCGGCTTGGCAATCGTGGCCCCGAGGGTTACTTCGGTCCCATGGCCCAGCCCCTGCTTCTGGAAGATCGCAGCGTCATTGCCGTCACCGGCCCGGAGGCGCGGACGTTTCTGCAGGGGCTTATCACCAACGACATCGAGAAGGTTGCCCCCGGCGGCGCGATCTATGCGGCCCTGCTGACGCCACAGGGAAAAATCCTGTCCGACTTTCTGATCGTTGAGGGCGACGGGGGCCTGCTGATCGACTGCCACCGCGACGCGCGCGCTGCGCTGGTCAAGCGGCTGTCGATGTACAAGCTCCGCGCCAAGGTGCAGATCGAAGCGCGGGAGCAACTCATGGTTCTGGCCGGTCTGGACGGCCGCGCCGCTGGCCGCGGCATCACCTTCCAGGATCCGCGCCTGCTGGCGCTCGGCCACCGCACCATCGGCGCGCGGGCAGAAATGCCGCAGACGGTCCCGAGCGCGGCGGTCTATCATACACACCGCGTCGCGCTCGGCGTGCCGGAGGCGGGCGATTTCGGCAGCGACAGGATGTTCGCTCTGGACGCCGATCTCGACGAGCTGCACGCCGTCAATTTTGAGAAGGGCTGTTATGTGGGCCAGGAATTGACCGCGCGGATGAAGCATCGCGGCACGGCACGGAAAAGGCTGTTGTTGATCGAAAGCGATACCATCCTGCCGGCCAACGGTGATCTTCGGGCTGGCGGACACAGCGTCGGCGAGATCGTTTCCACCTATGGCGCGCGTGGATTTGCGCTCGTCCGGCTCGACCGTCTGGAGGAAGCCTCCGATGCGACCGTCGAGGTCGATGGCGCGCGCGTGACTGTCACAAAGCAGGCGTGGCTTTCCGCTTGACGTAACCGCGCGGAAGATCAGAGTCGCGTTCCCCAAAAAGGAGAAGCCTCATGCTCCATCATGTTTCCGTCGGCGTGCGCGACGTTGCCCGCGCCGCGACGTTCTACGATCCTGTCCTGAAGGCGCTCGGCTATAAGCGCGTTGCCGATTACTCGCCCGGCGCTATTGCGTACGGCGAAAGCAAGGACCGCCCGCAATTCTGGATCGGCCTGCCGCACGACCAGGGCGCGGCCAGCGTCGGCAACGGCACCCATGTCGGATTCACCGCGAATTCCAAAGGCGCCGTGAACAAATTCCACGAAGCTGCCCTGAAGGCCGGCGGCAGCAACAATGGCGAACCCGGTCCGCGCCCGGATTATGGCCCCGCCTACTATGGCGCGTTCATCTACGACCTCGATGGCAACAAGATCGAAGCGACCTATTGGGCCGCCCCGATTCCGCCGAAGGCCAAGGCCGCAAAGAAGCCCGCGCGCAAAGCCAAGAAGGCCGCAAAGAAAGCGCCCGCGAAAAAGAAGGCCAAGAAGAAAGCCAAGCGCCGTTGAGCAAACCGCTTATCCGCTGCACCTGGCCCGGAGAGGATCCGCTTTACGTCGCCTATCACGACGAAGAATGGGGCGTGCCCGAATACGATCCGCGCGCGCTCTACGAAAAGCTGGTCCTCGACGGGTTTCAGGCCGGGCTCGCCTGGATCACGATCTTGCGGAAGCGCGAAAACTTCCGCAAAGCCTTCCACAATTTCGATCCGGAGAAGATCGCGCGTTACGGCAAGCGCGATTTCGAACGGCTGATGAAGAACGAAGGCATCATCCGTTCCAACGCCAAGATCAAGGCGGCGATCAA
>CAZCJI010000421.1:0-2871 GCA_964498625.1 uncultured Rhizobium sp. | reverse complement strand
GTGCCGATCGGCTCGCCCTGGGCGTTGATCAGCACCGCGGCATTGCCGTCGAAGCGGATCAGGCTGCCGTCGGGACGGCGCACGCCATGGGCGGTGCGCACGACGACGGCTTTCAGGACTTCGCCCTTCTTCACGCGGCCGCGCGGAATCGCTTCCTTCACCGACACGACGATGGTGTCGCCGACGGCGGCATAGCGGCGGTGCGAACCGCCGATCACCTTGATGCACATCACGCGGCGCGCGCCGGAATTGTCGGCTACGTCCAGCTCGGTTGACATCTGAATCATAAAAACTGCTCCCGAAGCCTTGCGGCCCTTATTTCCCGCTTACGCGCTCGAACGCTTCCCAGGTCTTCAACTTAGAAATCGGCTTGCACTCACGGATGCGGACGACGTCGCCCGTCTTGAATTCACCCTTCTCGTCATGGGCGTGATATTTCTTCGACCGGCGCACGGTCTTACCCATCACCGGATGGGTGAAGCGGCGTTCCACCTTCACCACAATGGTCTTGGCGTTCTTGTCGCTGACGACTTCGCCCTGCAGCACGCGCTTCGGCATACCTATCGTTCCCTATGCTTTGGCCGAGGCGCTCGCGCGCTTCTCGGTCATGACCGTTTCGAGACGTGCGATTTCCTTGCGCACGGAACGAACACGGCCGGTGTTTTCCAACTGCCCGTTGGCCTTCTGAAAGCGCAGGTTGAACTGCTCCTTCTTCAGCTTCGCCAATTGATCGCCGAGCTCGTCCGCGGTCTTGGCGCGGAAATCTTCAGCGGTCACAGGGTTCTTTGTGCTCTTCTTCGCCATGACAATCGTTCCTTAGGCCATGCGCTCGATGAATTTGGTATGGATCGAGAGCTTGCTAGCACCCAGACGCAACGCTTCCTTCGCGGTCTCGTGATCGACGCCGTCGATCTCGAACAGGATGCGCCCCGGCTTGATCTTCGCCACCCAATATTCCGGCGCGCCCTTGCCGGAGCCCATGCGGACTTCGGCAGGCTTCTTCGACACTGGCACATCCGGAAACACGCGGATCCACACGCGGCCCGCGCGCTTCATCTGACGCGTGATGGCGCGACGGGCGGCTTCGATCTCACGTGCCGTGATGCGCTCGGGCTCAAGCGCCTTGAGGCCATACTCGCCGAAGTTCAACGTGGTGCCGCCCTTGGCGGCGCCGTGGATGCGGCCCTTGAACTGCTTGCGGAACTTGGTGCGTTTCGGTGAAAGCATCGTTCTGTCTCTTGCTCGTTAGGCAGCCGGCTGCGGACGGCGTTCGCCGCCACGGCCGCCGCCTTCGGCCGCTTCGGCCATGCGCTTATCCTGGGCCATGGGATCGTGCTCCATGATCTCACCCTTGAAGATCCAGACCTTCACGCCGCAGGTGCCGTAGGTGGTCTTCGCCGTCGCGACGCCATAATCGACATCGGCGCGCAGCGTGTGCAACGGCACGCGGCCCTCGCGATACCATTCGACACGCGCGATTTCCGCGCCGCCGAGACGGCCACCGCAGGTGATACGAATGCCCTGCGCGCCCAGACGCATCGCTGACTGAACCGAACGCTTCATCACGCGGCGGAACGCCACGCGGCGCTCGAGCTGCTGCGCGATGTTCTCGGCAACCAGCTTGGCATCGATCTCGGGCTTGCGGATTTCGACGATGTTCAGGTGAACTTCGTCGGACGTGTACTTCTGGACGTCACTCTTCAGCTTTTCGATGTCGGCGCCCTTCTTGCCGATCACCACGCCGGGACGGGCGGAGTGGATCGTCACGCGGCACTTCTTGTGCGGACGCTCGATCACGATCTTCGACACGCCGGCCGCCTTGAGCTTGTCGCTCAGGTAGTTGCGGATCTTGATGTCTTCCTGGAGGAGCTTGCCGTACTCCTTCTTGCCCGCGTACCAGCGCGAGTCCCAGGTACGGTTGATGCCAAGACGGAGGCCCGTCGGATTGACCTTCTGACCCATTAAGCGGTCTCCTTCGCGCGCTTAGGCGCGGCTTTTTTGGCGGGTTTCTTCGCAGCCGGCTTCTTGCCGCCCTTGGATTCGGACTTCGCGGGCTCTTCGGCGCGCTTCTCCTCGACCACGATCGTGATCTGCGCGAAGAACTTTTCGATCGCCGCGCCACGACCACGCGCGCGGGCATGGAAGCGCTTCAAGACCATGTTCTTGCCGACGCTTGCTTCGGTCACGACCAGATCGTCGACATCGAGATCGTGGTTGTTCTCGGCATTCGCGATGGCGCTCTCCAGAACCTTCTTCACTTCGTGCGCGACGCGGCGCTGCGAGAATTGCAGGGTTGCTAAGGCCTGCTCGGCGCGCTTGCCGCGGATGGTCTGCGCCACGAGATTCAGCTTGCGCGGGGACGTGCGGATTCCGCGGCCGATAGCTTTCGCCTGGCTGTCAGAAAGAACGCGGGCGCGTGCTTCTTTACCCATTAGTCCCTCTTCGCTTTCTTGTCGCCGCCGGTGTGACCGTGGAAGGTGCGCGTCGGCGAGAACTCGCCAAGCTTGTGACCGACCATGTCCTCGGTGACGAGCACGGGTATGTGCTTCTTGCCGTTGTAGACGCCAAACGTAATGCCCACGAATTGCGGCAGGATCGTCGAACGGCGCGACCACGTCTTGATCACGTCCTTGCGTCCACTCGAACGTCCGGCTTCCGCCTTCTTCAGCAGATAACCGTCGACAAAAGGACCTTTCCAACTGGAGCGTGTCATCTCGAATTACCCTTGGCTCTTCTTGGCGTGGCGCGAACGCACGATCATCTTGTTGGTGCGCTTGTTCTTGCGCGTCTTGGCACCCTTGGTCGGCTTGCCCCACGGCGTGACCGGATGACGGCCACCCTTGGTGCGGCCTTCGCCGCCGCCGTGCGGAT
>CAZCJI010000420.1:0-2872 GCA_964498625.1 uncultured Rhizobium sp. | reverse complement strand
GCGCTCCACGCAGACGGTCGAGCAGAATTCCTCCGATACCAACGCCAACAGCAACGCAGTCAGCGTGGCGGCCGCGCTGCCGAACCAGCAGAACACGGGGACTGACAGCTCCACGAAATCCAATTCGGGGAGAACCGAGGAAACCACCAACTACGAAATCTCCAAGACCACGAAAACCAGCACGGTCGATGGCGGCACGGTGAAGAATCTCTCGGTCGCCGTCGTCATCGATGGCGCCAAGGACGGCGACTACAAGCCGCGCACGCCGGCCGAAATGAAGCAGATCGAGGCGTTGGTGAAATCCACTATGGGCTTCGACGCAACGCGGGGCGATCAGGTTCAGGTCACGAGCATGGCGTTCGCGAAGATCGACACCGCGCTCGCGACCCCGGCGACCGCGCCCCTCCTCGGCCTGGACAGCGGCTACTGGTTCAAGATCATCGAGGCGGGCATCTTTGCCGTAACCTCGCTGCTTCTCGGCTTCTTCGTCGCACGCCCGCTGATCAAGCGTGCGTTCGGGCCGGTGAGGGTCGAGCAGGTCGTTGCCGGTTCTCCTGTCTCCGGACAGCTAGCGGCACCCGCTGCCGCGGCTGCGACACCTGCCGCAGACGCCGTGGCGCAGGCCCCAGCCGCGCTGAACCCGCCGCGCGAAAACATGATCGACATTTCGCGCATCGACGGTCAGGTGCGCGAATCCGCCGTGCGCAAGGTCGGCGAGGTCGTGCAATCCCATCCCGAGGAAGCGCTGGCGATCCTGCGCACCTGGCTCCATCAACCGGTGTAAGCGATGTCGAGAGCCGTCAAACCCGCCGTTCGTGAAGACATCCGCCAGCTGAATGGAGCGGAGCGCGCGGCCGTGCTGTTGCTGTCCCTGGGCGAAGAACATTCCGCCCAGATCTGGCAGATGATGGACGAGGAAGAGGTCAAGGAAATCTCCCAGGTGATGTCGAACCTTGGATCGATTTCCGCCGGCGTCGTCGAAAAGCTGATGGTCGAGTTCGTTTCCCAGATGTCGGGCGGCGGCTCGTTGATGGGCTCCTATGAATCCACCGAGCGGTTGTTGGCGCGTCTGCTGCCGGGCGACAAGGTCGGCTCGATCATGGAGGAAATCCGCGGCCCCGCCGGCCGCACCATGTGGGACAAGCTCGCCAACGTGAACGAGTCGGTTCTCGCGAACTATCTCAAGAACGAATACCCGCAGACCGTTTCGGTCGTGCTTTCCAAGATCAAGCCGGAACATGCCGCGCGCGTGCTGGGCGCGCTGCCGGAGGAATTCGCGCTCGAAGTCGTGCAGCGGATGCTGCGCATGGAAAGCGTGCAGAAGGACATTCTCGACAAGGTCGAAAAGACGCTGCGAGTCGAATTCATGTCGAATCTCGCGCGGACCTCGAAGCGCGACAGCCACGAGCACATGGCCGAAATCTTCAACAATTTCGACCGTCAAACCGAGGGCCGTTTCATCACCGCGCTGGAAGAACGCTCGCGCGACAGCGCAGAACGCATCAAGGCGTTGATGTTCACCTTCGAGGATCTGGGCAAGCTCGATCCGGGCTCGATCCAGACGCTACTGCGCCATGTCGAAAAGGACAAGCTCGGTCTGGCCCTCAAGGGCGCCACGGATTCGCTGCGCGACATCTTCTTCTCGAACATGAGCGAGCGCGCCGGAAAGATCCTGCGCGAGGACATGGAGGCCATGGGCCCTGTCCGTCTCAAGGATGTCGATGAAGCGCAAATGCGCATGGTCAACGTCGCGAAGGACCTGGCCAACAAGGGTGAGATCATGATCGCCAACAAACAAGGCGAAGACGAGCTGGTGTATTGATGAACGCGTCCAAGTTCAAATTCGACACCGAGTTTCGCGCCGAGGGCGATCAAGTCTCCCTCGCGGCACGTGGGCGCGCGAAGAAGTCGCTGACGCAGGAAGAGATCGACCAGATGTGCGCCAGAGCGCGCGCCGAAGGCATGAAAGCCGGAGAGGCGCGTGCGCTGGAAGCAATTGCAGCCGGAACGGCGGACGCGGCGGGTGCCGTGCGTCACGCGCTGAGCCGCACACATGACGAAATCGAAATCGTACGCAGGGAAGCCGCCGCGGTCGCATTCGCGGTGGCGAGGAAACTTGCCACAGCCGCGCTCGATGCGCTGCCGGCGGCGGATGTCGAACTGGCTCTGCGCGAGGCGATGCATCAGGCCATCGGCGAGCCGCGCATCGTGCTGCGGGCTTCCAAACGCGTCATCGACGCGCTGAACGGCCGGATCGACGAGATCGTACACGAAGAAGGCTTCGAAGGCCGTGTGATCGTGGGGGTGGACCCCGCCATCAGCGGCGCCGATTGCCGCATCGAATGGCGCGGCGGCGGTGCCGAGCGCAGCGAAGCGGCCATCGAAAAGGATCTCGCCGCGCTCATTGCCCGGCGCTTCTCTCATTCACGCTCACCGGAGGAATAAGGCGATGGCTGGACCGAATGAGGTCGATCTGCCCGATCTTACAGCAGAAGAAACACGCGGCCCTAAGTCCGCGCTGTTGACCGGCGAGATTCAACAGGACCAGGAGATCAAACGCAGCGCGCAGGATCTTGAAGCTGTCTACGACGTACCGGTCACGGTGTCGGCGGTGCTTGGCAAATCGGCAATGGAAGTGAGCGAGCTGCTGAAGCTCGGCAAGGGCACGATTGTCGAACTCGACCGCAAGGTCGGCGAAGCCATCGATATCTATGTCAACGACCGTCTCGTCGCGCGCGGCGAAGTCGTGCTGGTCGAGGATCGTCTCGGCGTGACCATGACGGAAATCATCAAAGCGGGGCAATCCTAATGCGTCTTCTCATCATCGGCAGCCTCCAGGGTCAGATCGGCGCGGCCACCAAGATCGCGATGG
>CAZCJI010000419.1:0-2873 GCA_964498625.1 uncultured Rhizobium sp. | reverse complement strand
AGCCGTGGAAGTGCATGTTCACGGATGTCGTCGTCATATTCGCGTCACCGCAGATATTGGAGGCTACGGCGATCTTTTCCGATGCGCCGAGCGGCGCCGCGGGGATCTGATTTGTGACGTGGATGTTGATGGTATCGCCCGGGTTCACATGCAAGGTCGGCGATTCCATTCCGTCCGGCGTCACGAAGCAGAACAGCGTGCGGCCGGTGTCGTCCATCGAGGTGAAGTAGTTCAGCGAAACATTAAGAACACCGCCGCTGCTGAAGAGATCGGGCGGAGGCGTGACGACGCTGCCGGCGGCCGGCCTCGGGCAAACCCCGCCGTCTGCCAGCGCCTGGGCCGGCGCGAGCATGGCGAGGCAAAGCGTGAGCAACAGTCCTTGAAACACGCGTCTCATGCTTTTTCCCTCACCATTGTCATTCTGCGGCATTTGCGGGCGCGATGCTCTTGCTGCGCCTCGGCTCATCGATGAACAATTCTACACGGTTGCAACTTAGTCGCAATACCACAAATTATCCTTTTGGTATAATCGCTTCCTACACGTGACGGCCAAGGATACCTGTATTGACTTGTGCCAGACGGAGTATTGCCCTCTGGCCGTTGTAGTGCGACAGCCGGCATCGATGGTGGGGCTTCGCCAGACCACGACATGAACCAGGCAAAGAGGGGCATGGATCAGAAAGCGGAAAATCAAACGGGCAAGCGCGTCGCCCGCCTGAAGGTCGAGCATCATGCCTCTGCTCGCCAGTGGGCCTATCTGATCCTGGAAGAAGGCCAGACCGAAGGCGGCGTAAGCCGCTTCGTCGAGATGTTGCTGATCGCCCTGATCGTCAGCAACACGCTCGCCGTGATCCTGGAAACCGTGCCATCCCTCTACAACGATTATCGCGTGTTCTTTTCGGCGTTCGAGCAGATCACGGTCTACATCTTCGCCGTCGAATATTTCTTCCGTCTCTGGTCTTGCGTCGAAGATCCGCGAGTTGGGACGAAACATCCGATGCGGGGGCGTCTTCTGTTTGCGCTCCGGCCGATGATGGTGGTCGACCTGCTGTCTTTCGCACCCTATTTCATTGCGCTCGGCTTCGGCGCGGCCGTGGACCTGCGCGCGCTGCGTGTTCTGCGTCTTTTGCGCCTTCTCAAGATCGCGCGTTATTCTCAGGCAATGCCTGCGCTTCTGGGCGTTCTCTATTCCGAGCGCCGCGCGCTGTTCGGCGCGTTCATTCTCCTGATTTTTACGGTGTGCGTCACGGGTGAGGTGATGCATCTCATCGAAGGCGGCGCGCAGCCCAAGACCTTCGGCACGCTGCCGGGATCGATGTATTGGGCGATCACGACGCTCACGACCGTCGGCTATGGCGACGAAACGCCCATTACATGGGCCGGAAAGCTCTGGGCCGGCATCACCATGGTGACGGGTTTGGTGCTGTTTGCGTTGCCGGTCGGCATCATCGCGACGGGGTTCGTGAACGGCCTGCACAAGCGCGAATTCTCGATCACCTGGAGCATGGTCAAGCGCCAGCCGCTGTTCGATGGCTTCGAGATGGAGCCCACGCGGCAAATTCTCGATACGATGGGCGCCAGCGTCGTGCAGGATCACACCCGCATCGCGGTAGAGGGCCACAAGGCCGACATGTTCTATCTCATCATCTCCGGCAAGGCGCATGCGGAAGATGAGACAGGTACTTGGGATCTTGAGGCCGGCGATATGATCGGCGAAGAGGCGCTGAACGATCATGCGAATTACAAACACACGATCTGGGCGCGAACCGAGATGCGTATGATGAACCTGACGGGCGAGGATCTGCGGCGGCTCGCGCGCAAATATCCACTGCTCGGACAGCGTATCCGCAATGAGATTCCATGGTGAAGAGAGTGGGGAGCTTCTGTTGCCCGGTGCTCCCCGGAACCGCGCTTGGCTAACCTAGGTTAGGCAGCGAGGGCCATTTCGTTATCGTTGGCACCTGTACGAGTAGTCCGATAACGGCGGAACAACACCGGGCAAAAGAACCTTCTTTACACGTCCGTCGATCCTGTTTCGCCCCCACAGATACCCTCTTCACGAGAGGGCATGTGGTGGAGGCGCCGGGTACCGCCCCCGGGTCCGGTCCGCTTATTACAAGGCCGTTTATCGCCATAGCCGGGCAAGCCGGCAGGCATAATATAGGCCTCAAAAGTGAATTATTGAAGGTACAATCCGGCCAGAATCGACGGACCTGAAATGCGCCAGTATCACGACCTCATGGAGAAAGTGCTTAAGCAGGGCGTGGAAAAGCGCGACCGCACCGGCACCGGCACGCTCTCCGTCTTCGGCCATCAGATGCGCTTCGATCTGGCCGACGGATTCCCGCTTATGACGACCAAAAAGCTGTTCGTGAAGGCGATTGTCTACGAACTGCTCTGGTTTCTCGCAGGCGAGACCAATGTGCGTACCCTGCAGAAGAATGGCGTGACGATCTGGGACGAATGGGCCGATGCGAACGGTGAGCTTGGCCCGGTCTATGGCCATCAATGGCGCTCATGGCCGGACGGGCATGGTGGCACGATCGACCAGATCGCCAATCTGATTGCCGACATCAAACGCAATCCGGATTCGCGCCGTCTGATCGTCACGGCGTGGAATCCCGCGGACGTGCCGAAGATGGCACTTCCGCCCTGCCATTGCTTGTTCCAGTTCTATGTCGCGAACGGAAAGTTGAGCTGTCAGCTCTATCAACGCTCCGCCGATATTTTCCTTGGCGTGCCATTCAACATCGCCAGCTATGCGCTGCTGACGATGATGGTCGCGCAGGTGACGGGCCTGAAGCCCGGTGAGTTCATCCATTCCTTCGGCGACGCGCACCTTTATCTCAACCATCTCGATCAGGCGCGCGAGC
>CAZCJI010000418.1:0-2877 GCA_964498625.1 uncultured Rhizobium sp. | reverse complement strand
GGCTGGTGATGGGCGCGGTCGCGACCACGGCGATGACGGCGGTGTTCACCGGCGATGAATCCCTGCGCCGCCGTCCGATGAAGCGCGTGCTGGAGCCGCTGACCCTGTTCGGCGCGGAATACAGCGCGCGCGATGGCGGGTTGATGCCGGTAACGCTCAAAGGCGCGCGCCAACCGCTTGCCATCGAACACGAGGTGGCCGTCGCATCGGCGCAGGTGAAGTCGGCGCTGATATTGGCCGCGCTTAACGCACCGGGCCGCTCACGCGTCGTACAGCGCGCGCTGACCCGCGATCACACCGAACAGATGCTGCGCGCGTTCGGCGCAAAGATCGCGGTCGAGGAATTGAAAGACGGCGGCGAAGCGGTTGAAGTGACGGGCGAGGTCGATCTGAAACCCGCCACGGTCGATGTGCCGCGCGATCCGTCGTCCGCGGCGTTCCCGCTGGTCGCCGCGCTGATCGTGCCGGGGTCGGAAGTCACGCTACCGGGCGTTCTTCTCAATCCGCGCCGCATTGGGTTGATCGATGCGCTGAAGGAGATGGGCGCGGACATCACGATCAACAACGCGCGCGAAAGCGGCGGCGAAAATGTCGGCGATCTCGTTGCAAAGTTTTCGTCACTGAAAGGCATCGACGTCCCGGCGGAGCGCGCGCCGTCGATGATCGACGAGTACCCGATCCTTGCGGTCGCCGCCGCCTTTGCCGAAGGCACAACAACGATGCGCGGCCTTGAAGAGTTGCGCGTGAAGGAAAGCGATCGCCTCGCCGCCATCGTCGCAGGTCTGCGCGCGAACGGCGTGACTGTCGAAGAAACCGAAGACGGCATGGCTATCGAAGGCCGCGGTCCCGGCGGCGTCCCCGGCGGCGGCCTCGTCACGACGCATATGGATCACCGCATCGCGATGTCGTTCCTGGTGATGGGCCTCGCCGCACGCGACGCAGTGTCGGTGGACGATGTCGCCATGATCGCGACCAGCTTTCCGGAGTTCGAAAGCCTGATGCGTGGTTTGGGCGCCACGTTTTATCTCAGGAACAGTTGAGATGGCCGCGCGCGCAGCTCTCGCGCTCGTACTGACCCTGGTGGGCGTAGGGTTCTATGTCTCTCTGTTTGTAAGGGGGCTGCACCAAAGAAAGGTGATTTCGTTTTCAAATCTTCATGCCGAACGTGATCGGAGTCCGGCTGTCTACTGGATTTATCAGGCCTTCTACGCCGTAGTCGCCATGTTATTCCCTGTTGTGGGCGTGTTACTGGCATCAGGCTACAAGTTCGGTCGGGATATCTCGATTGACAGGCCGTTTTCCGTTCTGTTTGGAGGCTTCTTTTTGTTCGCGGCCGTGGTGATCGGGGCGACGGGTGTTGTTGGGTTGCGCACCGGAGTTGCTGTTAGAAGTTCGTGGGTAATCCGACGTCCCCCTCCATCGAGAAAGAGCAATCCAATCCGGTATTGGTCGCTTGAAGCGTTCTATTTGCTTGCCGCATTGATGTTCGTCTTCCTTGGCGCGTTGATGATTCTGGTGAACTTGAAATGACGATCGTCATCGCCGTTGATGGCACCGCTGCATCTGGCAAGGGCACGCTCGCGAAGAAACTCGCGAAGCATTTCCAGTTCGCGCATCTGGATTCCGGATCGCTGTACCGGCTTGTCGCGCTGGCCGTTATGGAGGCGAAGGCCGATCCGGCGACCGAAGCCGATGCCATCACGGCCGCACATGCGATCGATTTGACCCGTGCGGGCGATCCCGCGATCCGCACGGATGCGATCGGCAAGGCGGCGTCGGTCGTGTCTGCGCATCCCGGCGTGCGCGCGGCGTTGCTCCAGTTCCAGCGTGACTTCGCGGCGCGGCCGGTCGGTGAGAGCCGTGGCGCCGTGATCGATGGGCGGGATATCGGCACGGTCATCTGCCCCGACGCGACCGCCAAACTCTTCGTCGATGCGCAGCCGGAAATCCGGGCGAACCGGCGCTGGAAAGAACTGCAAGGGCTTGGAATTGCTCGCGAGGAGGCCCATATCCTGGGTGAACTCATCGCCCGCGACGCGGCAGATCGTGCCCGTCCGATTTCGCCCATGAAGCCGGCGGTTGATGCGGCCTTGCTCGATACCAGCGATTTGTCTATAGACGCCGCGTTCGCGGCAGCCTTGGCCCTGGTGGAACCCAGAGTCGAGGCGGCGCTCAAGGCGCAGCCAAGGGGTTAAGGAGACCCGGCGGCGCTTCATCGGGCCTGCGGACGCAATATCGAAAACCCAATCCGCCCGTGCGGCAGCGCACGGGAAGACCGCCGGTCCTGGACCGGTCGGCATCTCCGTTTGAACGAAGGAAATAAATGGCCCGTTATCAGCAAGCCACCATTGTCAAAGAATCCATGTCCATGCCCAGCCACGCCGATTTCGAGGCGATGCTGGAAGAGAGCTTCGAGGGCCGCTCCCCCGCCGAAGGCTCCGTCATCAAGGGGACCATCGTTGCGATCGAAAACGATTTCGCCGTGGTCGATGTCGGCCTCAAGACCGAGGGCCGCGTTTCCCTAAAAGAATTCTCCATGCCGGGTATTCCGGCGAAGGTCGCCGTGGGCGATCAGGTCGAGGTCTATCTCGAGCGCGTCGAGAACGCGATGGGCGAGGCCGTCCTCAGCCGTGACAAGGCGCGCCGCGAAGAAAGCTGGATCAAGCTCGAGCGTGCGTTCAACGACCAGACCCGCGTCGAAGGCGTGATCTTCGGCCGCGTGAAGGGCGGATTCACCGTCGATCTCGACGGCGCGGTCGCGTTCCTTCCCGGTTCGCAGGTCGACGTTCGCCCGATGCGCGATGTCGGCCCGCTGATGAACCAGCCGCAGATGTTCCAGATCCTGAAAATGGATCGCCGCCGCGGCAACATCGTCGT
>CAZCJI010000417.1:0-2904 GCA_964498625.1 uncultured Rhizobium sp. | reverse complement strand
CTGGCCGAGCCGCCGCCCACGTTCCCCTTCCTCGAATCACAATGTCAAAGAGCCGTCAAAAGCACGAATTTTACATCATGCCAGAGACGAAACACCGCCCGCAAGGTCAGGCCCAGCGGGCGGCGAGGCGCGGTGTATAGGGGGGCGTCTTGAGACTGTCAAACGTATTTTGGGCTGTTTTTCAGCTTTTTTTTACGCACTCACCCCGGGCCTGTGGATGGCGAAAGGCGGCCAAAACGCGGCATCTGGCCATGTCTATGGATGGGGTCAAAACACAGCCCGCCCCCGACATCTAGGCCGGAGGCGGGCTTTTCAACTTTCCGAGGCCTTAGCTGTTATGCGCGAGGTCGTGGAGCTCGACCACGCTGAGATCCGTGAACACGATACGATTGTCCGGGTCGTAGCGCAGATCGTGCGCCTTCACCCACGCCGCCTCGCCATCGTGGAACGCGATTCGCACCGCCGCGACGCGGCCATCGCCATGCCGATCGATCTTGGTGATGCGGCCGACGGTATAACCGTCCTCGCGCATCACGCGCAGATCGACCAGCTCCGCGCGCGGGATGTCATAGAAGTGGTTGAGCGTCGCATGCTCATAACGCTCGTGCCACCACGTGTAGGGATGGGAGCGGTCGTACTCATACTGCGCGCGTTGATCGCGATAACGGTCCTGCTGCGCCTGATAGCGATCCATGTTGTTCTGATACTGGCTTTGCTGATCCTGATACGCAGCCTGGTTCGCATCGTCCTGCGATTGCGCGGAGGCCGTGCCGGTCACGGCAGCATCCGCGGCGCCATCGTTTAGTTGCTGCGTTTGCGCGCGTTCCTGCGGTGTCGGATTTTGCGTGTACGGATCACCGGCGGCAGGATCGGCGATCACGACGGTTGTGCCCATCGTCATGAAAGCAACGCTGGCGCCACAGAGGGCGAGTGTCTTGAGTTTCATGGTCGTGCTTCCCTTGTTTGAGATTAATGCGGTGTCGATGCGGCCGGCGGCATCGCCGGCACGCACATCTGATTGGCGCTGCCCACCGTCGTTGTCTGCGGACAGACAGACGATTGCGGTGTCGTTGCCGCGTTGGGCGCATTCGGGTTGGCGCTGTCAGGGACTGGCGCATCTTCGGGTGTCGTCGAATGTTGCGGCGTATAGGGATCGGCGTTCGGCATCGTGGGTGTCGTAACCGGCGCCGTGGTCGAGGGTGCCGTGCTCGGTGTTGTTGGCGTGGCGGGAGTCGCCGGATCAGCGGTCGTGCCTGGAGAGGCCGCAATCGCAGCGCTTCCAAGCAAGGCAAATCCCATCGCTGCACCGCAAACCGAAGAAATAAGCTTCATCGCAAAGCTCCTCGCTGTCCGTTCGCCGCCGATCGAGAGCGGCTTTCCGAGGTGCAAACGTCAGCGAAGGCCTGTCGTTCCGGGAACTCCTGGAACGCCGCGATTTCGCCACAAACCGTCCCGGCGCAGCGCGGCGTGTGTCCAAAAGTTCATAGCCAACACAATCGTGAACTCGTCGGAATTCACACTAGTCTTGCCGCCGCGCCGACCCGTCCTTAAGTCTTTTGCGCCAACCGAGGGGTTTTCCATGCTTGATCGCCGTACCGTTCTGATGAGCGGCGCTGCCTCCGCAGCACTTGCCGCCACGCCCATTCTTGCCAAAGCCGCCGCTGCGCCTGCCGCCAATCCCGAAGCCGCGAAGATGAACGCGATGTTCGATCAGTTCATGAACGACGTCTTCGACCAGGCCCCGGAGTTCGCGACCAATCTGGGCATCGACAAGGGCGACCGCGCCTATCAGCGCTCGCTGGTGAGCGATCGCTCGCTCGCGCAGGTCGATTTCTTCAAGCGCCTGAACACCGACCAGCTCGCAAAGCTGAAGACGGTCAAGCGCGACAAGCTTACGGGCATGGATGCCGTCAACTACGACGTCGTGATGTATGGATTGGAGCAGCAGGAGGAAGACAACAAGCGTTTCAACTATGGCGGCGGCGGGGTCGGCGGGCCGTATATCCTGAGCCAGCTCACCGGCTCGTATCAGCAGGCGCCGGACTTCCTCGACAGCCAGCATCCCATCGAGGTCAAATCCGATGCCGATGCCTATCTCGACCGCCTCAACGGCTGGGCAACCGTTCTCGATCAGGAGCGCGAGGTCGCCGAGCACGATGTGGCGATGGGCGTTGCGCCGCCGGACTTCGTTCTCGCCCGCGCGCTCGAGCTGATGACGAAACTGCGCGGCGTTGCGGCCGAAAAATCGCCGCTGGTCGATTCCGTCGTACGACGCACCAAAGAAAAGAAGATCGACGGCGACTACGGTGCGACGGCCGCGCGGCTGGTTTCGCAGCGCATCTATCCCGCGCTTGACCGCCAGATCGCGTTCCTGAAAAGCCTTCAGCCGAAAGCGGTGCATGACGCCGGCGTGTGGCGCCTGCCCGATGGCGATGCCTATTACGCGGCGTCTCTCGAAGCTTCCACCACGACGATGTTGAAGCCCGACGAAGTGCATCAGATGGGTCTTGACGTGGTGAAGGATCACACCGCGAAGATCGACGCGCTCATGAAGGCGAATGGTCTGACGCAGGGTACCGTCGGCGAGCGCCTGCGCGCAATGTATAACGATCCCAAATTCCGCTACGAGAACACCGACGCCGGCAAGGACAAGCTGCTTGCCGATCTGAACGTGAAGGTGCAGGCGATCCGCGCGAAACTGCCCGGCTGGTTCGGCACGCTTCCCAAGGCCGATCTGCAGATCAAGCGCGTTCCGAAATACACCGAAGCCGGCGCGCCGGGCGGTTACTACAACAACGGGTCGCTCGATGGCACGCGTCCGGGCACCTATTACATCAATCTGCGCGACACCGCCGAAGTGCCGAGCTGGACCTTGCCCACGCTCACCTATCACGAAGGCATTCC
>CAZCJI010000416.1:0-2909 GCA_964498625.1 uncultured Rhizobium sp. | reverse complement strand
CTGCAGCGGCGTCTTGGCGAGCTTGTTGAGGAAATCGTCCAGCACCAGGAACGAATGATTGCCGGGATAGATGTATTTCACCATGAAAGACGACAGTTCGTATTTCTTGGTGCAAGCGCTGCCGTCGAGGAAAATGCGGCCACCCGGCTTGAGCAGGGTCATGAATTTTTCGAGCACGCGCTGATAGTCGGGTAGGTGCTCGATCACGCCCATGATGACGATGGCGTCGTATTTGACCGCAGGTTTGTAGTCGAAGAGATCACTCTCGATCAGCTCCCAGTCATAGCCGAGCCTCCTGCCTTTCTCGGTCAGGAAACGGATCGATTCCTTTGAGATCGAAATGCCGGTGCATTTGATCCCGCGCGGCGCCGCATATTCAAACCACGCGCCCCAGCCGGGACCGACTTCCAGAATGTGGTCGCCGGGCTTGAGCCCGAGCTTCTCGAACGCGTAGTCGAATTTGCGGGTGGTGGCGACGTCCAACGTCTCGTCATCGCGCTCATACACGCCCTGCGTATAGGCGGGCGTCTTCGGATCGAGGAAGGCGAGGAAGAAACTGGAATCGATGTCGTAGTGCGAACTGATCGCCTGCTTGTTCGTGTGCACCTGGCCGAACAGCAGCGGCTGGATGTAGCGCCAGGCTTCGGTCCAGAGATGGGAGTCCTTCATGTCGCCGCGCAGCGCGAACGGTTTCTCCATGTCGCCTTCGAGGTCGAGATCGCCGGCGAGATAGGCGTCGGCGATGCGTCCTTCGTCCAGACTGGTGACAGCACGCGTGCCGTTCTGGTTTTTGATCGTCAGGCGGAAGGCGGGCGTGCCTTTGCCGAAGCGCGTCAGCGCGCCGTCAGGCGTCACGACTTCGAACGGTGTGGAGACATTCCCATATTGCGCTGCAAAACGGCCAAGCAAACCACCCTTCGCCGGTGGCGCCGCTGCCGCAGACTCCGCGCGAACATCGATGGCATCCGTCATGAACCGACTCTCCGAAGGAACCTGCGGCGAAGATTAGGCCCCGTCCGGGCTTTTGTCATCGTCGAGGTTGGAACGCGAACGGCCGTTTCTATAGGATTGCGCCGCATTCACCCTGGAATTTGCATGATCCCCAACGCTTATCCTTCCCTGGACCACGGCCTCGGCGACACAGCCGATATGCTCCGGGATACGGTCCGCAGCTTCGCCGACGACAAGATTGCTCCGCGTGCGGACGAAATCGACAAATCGAATGTCTTTCCGCGCGATCTATGGCCGCAGATGGGAGAGCTTGGCCTACACGGCATCACGGTCGAGGAAGACTATGGTGGGTCGGGGCTCGGCTATCTTGAGCACGTCGTGGCGATGGAGGAGGTCAGCCGGGCGTCGGCTTCTGTGGGGCTGTCTTATGGCGCGCATTCCAATCTCTGCATCAACCAGATCCGCCGCAATGCAAACGAAGAACAGAAGCGCCGCTATCTGCCGAAGCTGATCTCCGGCGAGCATGTCGGTGCCTTGGCGATGAGCGAGAGCGGCTCTGGCTCCGATGTCGTGTCGATGAAGCTCAAGGCCGAGAAGCGCGGCAGCCGCTATGTGCTGAACGGCACCAAGATGTGGATCACCAACGGTCCCTGTGCCGATACGCTTGTCGTCTATGCCAAGACGGATGCATCCGCCGGGCCGCGCGGCATCTCCGCGTTTTTCATCGAGAAAGGCATGAAGGGATTCAGCACGGCGCAGAAGCTTGACAAACTCGGCATGCGCGGCAGCGACACAGGCGAACTCGTCTTCGACAATTGCGAAGTGCCGGAAGAGAATTTGATGGGCCCCGAAGGTGGCGGCGTGAACGTGCTGATGAGCGGTCTCGACTACGAGCGTGCCGTGCTCGCCGCTGGAAGCGTTGGCATCATGCAGAGCTGCATGGATGTCGTCCTGCCCTACATCCACGACCGCAAGCAGTTCGGCCAGCCGATCGGCGCGTTCCAGATGATGCAGGCCAAGATCGCGGACATGTATGTCACGCTCTCGGCAGCACGCGCCTATGTCTACAATGTCGCGCGCGCCTGCGACCGCGGCCAGACCACGCGCAAGGACGCGGCGGGGGCGATCCTGTTTGCGGCAGAGGCGGCGACGCGGATGGCGCTGGATGCGATCCAGTGCCTCGGCGGCAACGGCTATATCAATGAGTTCGCGACCGGCCGCCTGCTGCGCGATGCCAAGCTCTATGAGATCGGCGCGGGCACGAGCGAAATCCGCCGCTGGCTGATCGGACGGGAACTGTTTGAAGAGACGGCCTAGTAGCCAGCGATCATCGGCTCGGCGGATGCGAGGACCAGTAGGTCATCCTTGGAAATAACGCCGATGGGCCTGAGGTTTTTGTGAACGATGAGGCCCGGTACGGCCTCGTTGGCATAGACGAGTGCCGCCGCGTGACGGATATCGTCTTTCTGATCGACCGTATTCCCGCGCGGGATGCCGCCCAGACCCTTCAATGCTTTTAGCGCGTCAGGATCGGACGGTTTGGCAAGAAGCGCGACGATGGACTTGGCGATTTTGGTTTCACCGTTCTCGCCATTGAAGTCCTTGAGCGCGCGATTGCCGGGAATGTATCCAGTGAAGCGGCCTTCGTCGTCTAGCAGAACCACATGCTCCAGCTTGAAGGGAGCGAGTGTTCCAAACAGCGCGCGCAACGTCACCGGATTGAATTCCATGCGCGGCGACGCGCGCAGCGTGATCACGATCTTGCGCGTGAGTTCCTCGGACGGCTTTTTGAACATGTTGCCGTAGCGGACCAGGACTTCCGTCAGTGATTGTTCCGGGCGCGCGAATATCTGAATCTTTTCGCGGTCCATGAACTCTGAAACCTTCTGGATCGCGGGCCATTCATTCAGACGGGTTCGCTGATACGGCGTCGTGGGCGCCGAACGGCCCATGGCGAG
>CAZCJI010000415.1:0-2912 GCA_964498625.1 uncultured Rhizobium sp. | reverse complement strand
GGCCAGTCACGAACAGGTCGAAGGGACCCGGGAACTGCCGGTGGTGTCGGATCTCGCCAGACGCATCGCGCAGAGCCGGCTGCTTGTCGCGCCGGACGTTTATCCCGATAGAGTGTTGGAGTATTCGCGCGCCGAACTCGATCAACTCGGCGCGGATTTGCTTGGCGGCATCGCCAGATTCCGGAGCAGCACGCTGCCATATGTGATCGACAAGCGCCCCTGGAATTGGATGGATGCGCCGTTCCTGCATCTTGTTTTGCCGCAGGCCAAATTCATCGATGTCCGGCGTGCGCCGATGGCGGCCTGCTTCGGTATGTTCAAGCAGATGCTGCCGCCCGATGCCTCCTTCAGCTATGACCTGACCCATCTGGGCCGGTACTACCGCGAATATGTGGGCTATATGGATTACCTGGACACGATCATGCCAGGCGCCATCCTGAGAGTTTCCTACGAAAGCCTTGTCGATAACACGGAGGCTGAAATCCGGCGCATGCTGGATTATTGTGGACTGCCCTTCGATGAACGCTGCCTGCGCTTCTGGGAAACTGATCGTGCCGTGCTGACGCCGTCAGCGGAGCAGGTGCGCAAGCCGATTTATCGCGGCGCGTTGGAACAGTGGAAGAAATTCGAGCCCTGGCTTGGTGAGCTGAAGGAAGCGCTCGGAAATCTGGCGTAGACTGCTTTCGACGCATCCAGGGAACATCGTATGACGCAGACCCCGTTTGGGACGGTATCGCGCGAAGAGCGACTGCCCGGCGCACCGAACGCGGTCCCCGCAACACCGCCACGGCAGCTTTACGAACGGGCGCTCACCTTGGCCGCCATGGGCTTTCATGGGGAGGCCACCTGGATTCTGCGAGACGTTACCGTCAAGGCTCCCGATCACGCGCCGGCCTGGAAAAAACTCGCAGAGCTGCTGCGTTTCGCCGGAAAAGATCAGGAGGCAAGCAATGCGATGTCACGCGCTGCCGCCGGTTCAGTGCTGTGGCCGGCGGCGTCTGACGGCCGCACCCCCGCGGAGATCGCGTCTGCGGAACGCGCGCTGTGGGGGCAGGTCAAGACGCTGAAAACGTCTGCCGAGCAGCTCAAAGAGTTGCGCGACCATTTGCGCGGTCACGGTCATGAAACCGATGCACCGGCGATGCGTCTGTTGGGTCGTGTTGAACGGCAGGATGGCTATGCGCTAAACGCGCTCGCGCTCTTCGAGCGGGCGCTGGTTTTGGCGCCGGATTACGACAACGCGCGCGCGGATCTCGCGATCGTGTTGCTGGAGATGAACGAGAACAAGCGCGCCATCGCCGAAAGCGGGTTGCTCATTGCCCGGGCGCCGACAAACATCGAGTACCTTGCGCTCCACGCCAACGCACTCTGCGCTGTCGGCGACTTTGCTTCCGCCATTCCGATAATCGAAGACGTGATACGCGCGAAGCCGGCCAATACGCGCGCCCGGCGAGTTTATGCACGAAGCCTCTATATTGCAGGCAGGCGGGAAGACAGCGCGCGGGAATATCATGCTTGTCTCGCGCTGGACCCACGCTCGGCCGAGGTTTACGGAGGCCTGGCGGACCTGCGCGGAGACTATCTCAACGCGAACGATATCGCCGCGATGCGCGACCTTCTGAGCGATAGCGAACTCGACCTGGAGGGTCGCAGGACGATTCAATATGCTTTGGGTTACGCGCTTGAAAGAGCGAAGGATTTTTCCGGCAGTTTCGCCGCCTATGAAGCCGGCGTAGCGTTATCGCAGACGGTCGCGGCAAACTGCGACAGGACCTATTCCCCGGAAAAGGAAGCTGAAGAGCTGGACCGGCGGCGCGCCGTGTTCGATGCGTCCTTGCTCGCGCGTGCAGCGCCCGCGGAAAAACCCTCTCATACACCGATCTTCGTGCTCGGCATGCCGCGCGCCGGCTCAACGCTCGTCGAACAAATTCTTGCGAGCCATAGTCTCGTGGAAGGCACGATGGAATTGCCGGTGCTTGGCAATATCGTGCGCGATCTATCGCTCAGACGGCGCTATTCAAACCCCGATGTCTATCCGGAATTTGTAAACGAGCTCAACGCCTCCGAATTGGCCGAGCTAGGCGCGCACTATCTTGAGGAGTGTGCCGCCTATCGCAGAACAGGCCGTCCATATTTTATCGACAAGCAGCCATGGAACTGGCGGGATGTCGGGCTCATCCGCCTGATCCTGCCGCATGCGAAAGTCGTGGATATCCGGCGCCGGCCGATGGCAGCCTGTTTCGCCATGTACAAGCTGCAGCTCGAGATTGACTCGCTGTTTCCTTACGGATTCCGCAGTCTGGCCCGCTGCTACACGCAGTACGCCAGCATCATGGCCTACTACGAGGCCGCGATGCCGGGCTTCATTCATTTTTTGTCCTATGAGCGCCTGGTCGAGGATACGGAAAGCAAGATCCGCGGTCTGCTCGACTATTGCGGGCTGCCCTTCGAGGAGAGCTGCTTGCGGTTCTGGGAAACGAGCCGGGCTGTCGCCACGCCCAGCGGCGAACAGGTGCGACAGCCGATTTATCGTGGCGCGCTGGAACAGTGGAAGGAATTTGAGCCATGGCTCGGTCCACTGAAGGAGGCGCTGGCGGAAGCGCAAGCCGCAGCCGCCGCGTCGCGGTATCCGTAGGGCCGGCAAGAACGCACGCAGGCGGATTTCCGCAAACTCTCAGGCGCCTTCGATCTCGGCGCGCAGCATTTCGAGCGCGATCCAGCGGTCTTCGCTTTCGGAAAGCGATTTCTGCGCATCCGTGAGATTCGCGCTCAACGCCGCGAATGTCTGCGGATCACGCGCGTAGAGACCGGCGTCGGCGAGGCGGTCCTGCAACCGCGTGATGTCAGCTTCGAGCTTCGCGATCTCACCGGGCAATGTCTCGAGCGCGTGCTTGTCCTTGAAGCTCATTTTT
>CAZCJI010000414.1:0-2916 GCA_964498625.1 uncultured Rhizobium sp. | reverse complement strand
CCGCTGATGGCCGTGGTGCCCCTGGAGGACGTGTGGGTCGACGCGAATTTCAAGGAGCACCAGCTCGAAGACGTGCGTGTCGGCCAGCCGGTTACCGTCACGACCGATATCTATGGCGGTAGCGTGACGTATCACGGACGTGTGCAAGGTCTGGGCGCGGGGTCAGGCAGCGCATTCGCGCTGCTTCCGCCGCAGAACGCCTCCGGCAATTGGATCAAGATCGTGCAGCGCGTGCCGGTACGCATCGCGCTCGACCCGAAGGAGCTGCGTACACATCCGTTGCGAGTTGGGCTTTCGGTGAATGTCAGCATCGATATCTCCGAGACGTCCGGTTCAGCGATGGGCTCGACCGTGCCGGCCCGTAATCTGCGTGGCATCGCGGGAGATGCAGGCGGGCCGGAGACCGACGCGCTGATTGCTCGCATCCTGCGCCAGAACGGAGCCTGACCGAATGAGCGCGCCCGGCAAGGCCGCGCCATTTCCGCCGCTGAAGGGGAACGCGCTCGCGATCGCGTCGATTGCGCTCGCGCTCGGCACGTTCATGCAGGTGCTGGATCTGACGATCGCAAATGTTTCGCTACCAACAATATCCGGCAATCTGGGTGCTTCCACGGACCAGGGCACCTGGGTCATCACGGCTTTCGCCGTAGCCAACGGAGCTTCGGTGCCACTCACGGGCTGGCTGATGCAGCGCTATGGTGTGGTGCGTACTTTCGTGTTCTCGACGATAGCGTTCACCGTGGCATCCTTTCTCTGTGGCATAGCGTGGAGCCTGCCGGCGCTCATCTTCTTCCGTGTTTTGCAAGGCGGCGTATCAGGCCCGATGATTCCCGGCTCGCAGGCCTTGCTCATATCCATCTTTCCCCCAGAGAAGCGCGCGACAGCGCTTGGCATATGGTCGATCACGGCGCTGGTTGGTCCGGTCGTAGGACCGATCCTCGGGGGATATATCTCGGATAACTTCCACTGGGGTTGGATATTTCTCATCAATGTGCCAGTCGGCATTGTTTCGGCGTTTTTGTGCTGGACCAATCTCTCCACGCGGGAGACGCCAACGCGTCAGGTACCCGTCGACACGGTGGGCCTTGTACTTTTGGTTCTCTGGGTCGGGTCGCTGCAGATCATGCTCGACACCGGTAAGGATGCGGACTGGTTCTCTTCGCCGACAATCGTCATCGAAGCGATCATCGCACTCGTCGGTGGCGTGGCATGGGTGATCTGGGAGTGGTGGGACAAGAACCCAATCGTGGATTTGTGCCTCTTTCAACATCGAAACTTCGCCATCGGCACGATCGCGTTCTGTCTCGGCTGGGCGGTGTACTTCGCGAATGTCCTCCTGCTACCGCTGTGGCTACAAACAGATGTGGGCTACACGGCCACTTGGGCAGGTTTGGTGGCGGCCCCAACCGGCGCAATCGCCATGCTGCTCACGCCCATCGCCACGCCTCTTATGGCCAGGATGGACGCGCGCATTATAGGCACTGTCGGGTTTGCCTCGCTGGCTGCCGCTTGCTTCATGCGTGCCGGCTACACGCAGGATGCAGGTTTCTGGGACTTTGTCATGCCAATGGTGGTGCAGGGGATATTCTCAAGCGTCTTCTTCGTCTCCATGATCACGATTTCGCTCGATGGCATCGCGCCTGAGCGCATTCCCTCCGCATCAGGCCTGTCGAATTTCGCGCGTATCACCGCAGGCGGTTTTGCGACCTCGATCATCACGACATTCTGGGACCGCCGGGAAGCCCTGCATCAGAGTCGGATGGCCGAGGTTGCGACCCCGTACAATGCGGCCTTCCAGCAGGCGGTGGCCCATCTCCATCAGCTCGGGTTCAACGATCTGCAGTCGTATGGCCTGATTGCTTCCTCGCAGCAGCAGCAGGCCTATTTGCTATCGTCTATCGACCTGTTCTGGATTTCCGGCTGGATCAGCGTCGGCGTGATCGCCGTCATATGGACCGCCCGGGCATCCTACAGCGGTGGCAACAAGGCCCATGAGTATGAAGCGTCACGTTGCGACCTGCCGCGCAGGAATGGCGAGTGATCTGCATCAGGAAAAACTCGGCGTTTGCGACTGTCGAAGCAGATCTTCGTGCCCGCGCTGCCAAGGACGCAACACGGGCACGTTTTCGCAGGTCGATTGCGAGCGGCGTTATTTCCTCGCACCGACCAAGCCAAGATGATGTCCCATGCGCAGTTCGAAGTCCTTGCCGACGGCCGCGGCGTGTTTTGCGAGAGCGGCGCGCCGCGTGGCGGTAGCCGGTGAGGCGATCAGAGTGCGCAGAGAGGCGAGCGTTTCGCGGTAGTCCTCTATAGGCGGGGAAGCATGTCTGCGCACCAATCGCTTCGCTGTCGCAAGCGCCGGTGCATCGAATGAAGCAAGCCTCCGCGCGAGTGTGTCAACGAATGCATCGAGCTTGCGATTGGGGATCGCACGGTTGATCCAACCGTACCGTTCTGCGGTCGGAGCGTCGTAGTCGTCGCTGCTTGCGATGATCTCCAGCGCACGTGCCACACCGACAAGGCCCGCGAGACGTTCGAGTCCGCCGCCGGCCGGCACGATGCCGACGCCGACTTCGGGTTGTCCCAGCAGGGTCTTTTCGAGGCTGGCGAACCGGAAGTCGCAGGCGAGTGCGAACTCGCTGCCGCCGCCCCGGGCCCGGCCACGGATCGATGCGATCGTGATGGCGCCGACATTGTTCAGGCGGATCGTGGAGTCGATGAACTGTGTGACGCCCGCCGCCGTCGGTGCGAACCCGATCGGATTTGGATCGGAAAGGTCATACCGCGCCATGAAGAACTCGGGATTCTCGCTGGCGAACACGACGACGCGAAGGTCTTGCGCTGTCTCGATCCGGCGGACGATTTCCCCGATTTCGACAATTGTCGTCGAGTTGAGGAGATTGACCGGGGGATTTG